>NZ_JASJXJ010000064.1:0-19535 GCF_035018685.1 Cryobacterium sp. RTC2.1 | reverse complement strand
CCGGTCACTCTACGAACGACCACCGACATTCTTGAGGCATCCGCACGCCCACGAATCACCTGTGGAAAACCCGGTCAAGGGCTCATAACGAAAGTCGGTCAGCTTCAATCGTCCAGAGATATCGATAGGTTACCCGATGAGCGATTCCTGTCCAGAGGGGCGTCCGCAAAGTCGGATCGGAACAGACCTAAGTGGCCGCGAAACGCTCCCCACGCAACGGCCAGAGCTAGACGAGGGACATGATGTCGCGCGCCGCCGTGAGGAGCAGGGGGGCGTATGACTCGAGTTTCGCCTGCGTCACCAAAGGTGCGATTGTGGTGATGCCGATTCCGCCCAGCAGATTGTGCCGGGTGTCGAAAACGGGCGTCGCCATGCAGCGGATGTGCTCCTCGTTCTCCTCGTCGTCGATCGAGAAGCCGCGATTGCGCACAAGTTCGCCGTCGGCGAGCAAACGGTTGACGTCCGTGATGGTGTTGTCGGTGCGCCGCGGCAGCCCGGTGTTGGCGGCGTACCGCCGCACCTCGCTCTCGGGCAGGTAGGCCAGAACGGACTTGCCGATCGCGGTCGAGTGCAACGGGATCTGGGCGCCGACGCGGGACGCCATCCGGATCGGCTGCGCGGTGTCCTCGATCTTCTCAACGTAGGTGGCCCAGTCGCCGGTGCGGAGGGCGAAGTGGATGGTGCTGTGCACGTCCTGCTGGAGGCGCTGCAGCCGGGTGCGCACGCGGTCCGAATCCTCCGTGCTGGCAGTCAGGCGCAGGCCGAGCAACCGAAGCGCGCGTCCGGGTGTGTACGCGCCGTCCGACGTGCGGCTGACGTAGCCGTCGTCGACGAGTTCGGACAGCAGACGGAACACGCTCGTCTTCGACAGGCCGGTCTCCTTAACCAGGTCGCTCAGCCGGTGCGTTTCGCCCGGGTTCGACACGGCTTCGAGCACGCGCAGCAGTTTGCGGGCTGCGCTGTCCTTCGCGGGCTCGCCGGCCTCGCCCGAAGTGTGAGATCCGTCGATCAAAGTCGCTGACATTTTGTCCTCCTGCGGCCAAAGATTGTGCATTGTGCACCATGAAAAGGCGGTTCTGCCCGATGGAACTCAATACGGCAATTCTACCGCGAAAGCAGTTGTTACGAACCTGTTAACCGGTGCTAGTGTTTCATCTGACGGACACGCGTTCTGCTGAGCGGAACGATTATCAGGCTCCGCCACACTTTCGCCTCACGTTTCTCGCCTCAAAGAGGAGTACGCATGACAACCCAGCAGCTCGCACAGGGCATCCGTCTGGTGGAGGGCCACGGCGGCCTCGCCGCCGTCGAAGTCACCACACCCTCGGCATCCGCCCTGATCTACCTGCACGGCGCGCACGTCGCCGACTGGACTCCCGCGGGCGGCAAGCCGGTCCTCTGGATGAGCACCTTCGGCGTCTTCTCCGACACCGACCCGATCCGCGGCGGCGTTCCCCTCTGCTTCCCCTGGTTCGGCCCGAACGGCACGGATGCCTCAGCTCCCAACCACGGCTGGGCACGCCTCTCCACCTGGTCGCTCGTCGACTCCCGCACCCTGGACACCGCGACCGGCGCCGTTGCCACAGAGCTCGTCTTCGAGCTGACCCAGGACAGCGTCGGCGTTCCCGCCGGATCCCACCCCTTCACCGCGCACTACACGGTCACCGTGGGCGCAGAGCTCGGCCTCGAGCTGTCCGTCCGCAACGACGGTGCCACCCCGTTCGCGTTCGAGGAAGCCTTCCACACCTACTTCGCCGTCGGCGACGTCACAACGAGCACCCTCACCGGCCTCGAGACGTTCGACTACACGGACCGCTCGACCAAGCCGGCCACCGAGGGCTCGTCCCTCCTGCCGCTCGGCTTCACCGGCGAAGAGATCGATCGCCTCTACCCGATGCCCGAGGCGCTCGAACTCAGCGACCCGGCGAACGACCGCATCATCCGCGCCGTCTCGCAGGGCGCCGCGCAGACGGTCGTCTGGAACGCCGGCCGCATCAAGGCCGCCGCCATCGCAGACTACGGAACCGACGAGTGGACCGAAACCGCCTGCGCAGAGACGTGCAACGTCGGCGCCCACTTCATCACCCTGGACCCCGGAGCGACGTCGACCATGCAGGTCACCGTCACGTCCACTACTACCGAACGGAACACGAAGACCATGCAGAGACTGTCCAAGAGCGTTGTTCCCGCGATCGCGGAACTGCCCACGAAGGCCATCCAGTTCGGCGAGGGCAACTTCCTCCGCGCGTTCGTCGACTGGCAGCTGCAGCAGATGAACAACCAGGGACTGTTCCAGGGCGGCGTGAAGATCGTCCAGCCCATCGAAGGCGGCCGCGTCGCCTCCCTCGAGGAGCAGGACAACCTCTACACGGTCCTCCTCGAAGGCCTTCAGGATGGCAAGGACGTGCAGAGCCACGAGGTCATCACCGTGGTCACCGGAACGGTCAACCCGTACGTCGACAACCAGAAGTACCTCGACCTCGCCAACGACGACAACATCGAGTTCATCTTCTCCAACACGACAGAGGCCGGCATCGCCTTCGACGACCGCGACCGTCTCAATGACAAGCCCCAGCACAGCTTCCCCGGAAAGCTCACCGCGCTCCTCTTCGAGCGTTTCTCTCTCGGCAAGAAGGGCTTCCAGATCATCCCCTGCGAGCTCATCGAGCACAACGGCGACAAGCTCAAGGAATCCGTCCTCGCGACCGCCGCGCTCTGGGAGCTCGACGCAGCATTCGTCCAGTGGGTCAACACCGACAACACCTTCTACTCCAGCCTCGTCGACCGGATCGTTCCCGGTTACCCGGCCGACCGCGCCGCCGAGCTCGCCGAGGAATTCGGCTACGACGACCAGTCGATCGTCAAGGCCGAGCCATTCCTGCTCTGGGTCATCGAAGGACCGCAGTCGTTGACGGAATCCCTCCCGCTCGCGAAGGCCGGCCTCAACGTGACCGTCACCGACGACATGACGCCGTACCGCGAACGCAAGGTCTTCCTGCTGAACGCCCCGCACACCACGATGGCCTCGATCGCCCGCCTCGCCGGCGTCGAGACCGTGCGCGACGTGATGATCGACCCCGAGTTCTCCCAGTTCGTCAACGCGGAAATGTACGACGAGATCATGCCGGTCATCGACCTGCCGCACGACGAACTCGCCGCATACGCCGAGTCCGTCAAGGAACGCTTCGAGAACCGCTTCATGCACCACGAGCTCGCCTCGATCGCGCTCAACAGCATCTCGAAGTACAAGTCCCGCCTGCTGCCGATCCTGGTCAACTTCCAGGAGAAGGTCGGAACCTTCCCGCCCCGCGTCACCCTGGCCCTTTCGGCACTGCTGCTCACCTACAGCGGCGACGCTGCGGTCACCGTCGTCCCCGTCGACAGCGACGAGGTGCTCGCCACCTTCCACGCCGCATACGCGACGGCCACCGCGACCGGCAGCAACGTGACGGCCGACTACGTCGAAGCGATCCTGAGCGATGACTCGCTCTGGGGCCGCGACCTCACCGAACTCCCCGGCCTCGTCGCCGAGGTCACCACCGGCCTCGACAACCTGCGCACCCTGGGTGCCCGCGCGACCATCGCGCTCCTGGCCTGATCGGCCGAATCAACCCACCGACTGATTCACCACAACGACTGATTCACCACAACGACTGTACGGAACAAAGGACTGTTTCTGATGTTTTTGAATGACGATTTCCTGCTGACCACGCCGATGGCGAGGAAGCTCTTCCACAATCACGCGAAGAATATGCCGATTGTCGACTACCACTGCCACCTGAGCCCCCAGGAGATCCTCGAGGACGGCAACTTCGCGACGATCACCGAAGCCTGGCTCGGCGGCAACAACTACGGTGACCACTACAAGTGGCGCCTGATGCGCACCAACGGGGTCCCCGAGAGCCTCATCACCGGAGACGGCGCCGACTTCGACAAGTTCTACGCCTGGGCAGGCACCCTCGAAAAGGCGCTCGGCAACCCGCTCTACGTCTGGGCGCACCTCGAACTCAAGCGCTTCTTCGGCATCGACACCGTGATCAGCCGTGCAACGGCCCGCGAGATCTACGACGCGGCCAACCTGCTCCTCGCGACGCCGGCGTTCTCCCGCCGCAGCCTGATCAGGGGCATGAACGTGAAGGTCGTCGTCACGACGGACGACCCCGCGGATGACCTGCACGTCCACGAGGTGCTCAAGGCTGAGAGCGCGTTCAAGGTGCTCCCGGCGTTCCGTCCGGACAAGTCCCTGAACATCGACCAGGCCGGGTACGCGGCGTACATCGCCACCCTCGGCACCGCGGCCGGCGTCAGCATCACCGCGTTCGCGGACATCGTCGAGGCCCTCACCCAGCGCGTCGACTTCTTCCACACCATGGGCGGACGCCTGTCCGACCACGCCCTCGACATCGTCGTCTACGAAGAGGCCACCCCGGCCGAACTCGACACGATCGTCACGACCGCCCTCTCCGGCGGCACCCTCACCGCGACCGAGATCGCGCAGTACCGCACGGCACTGCTCAAGGCCCTGATGCGCATCTACAGCGCCAAGGACTGGACGATGCAGCACCACATCCACGCGATGCGCAACATCAACGACCCGGGCTTCGCCCGCATGGGCGCCGACACCGGTTACGACGCGATCAACGACCGCAACATCGCCGAGCCGCTCGCTAAGCTCTTCAACGCGATGGAATCCGAGGATGCGGTTCCCCGCACGATCATCTTCTCGCTGAACCCCAACGACTACCTGCCGCTGATCACCCTGATGGCCTCCTACCAGAAGGACGTCGTCCAGAAGCTCCAGCTCGGCAACGCCTGGTGGCACAACGACACCCGCAACGGAATGCGCCTGCAGCTGTCCACCTTCGCGGAGGAGAGCCTGCTCTCCAACTTCGTCGGCATGCTGACGGACTCCCGCAGCTTCCTCTCCTACCCGCGCCACGAGTACTTCCGCCGCATCCTCTGCGAACTGATCGGCGAATGGGTCGAGCTCGGCGAAGTTCCCGACGACGAGGCCATCCTCGGCCAGATGGTCGAAGACATCTCGTACAACAACGCGAACACCTACTTCGGGTTCTAGCCCGTTCGGCTCCGGCGCTTACCCGCTCGAAGCATCCACCCGCACAGTACCTCTGCACGACCAGCACGAACCAGCACGACCCCATTAAATCCAGCACATAGGAGTGAATCCGCATTATGAGTACAACCACCAAGGGCCTGCCCGGCGCCATGGGAGCCACCGGCCCCGAAGGCTCCGCCGGCGTCACCGTTATTGATCGCATTTCCCGCAAGGAGAAGGTCGCCTATGGCTTCGGCGACTTCGGTAACGGCTTCATGTTCGACCTCGGACAGTCGTACCTGACCAAGTTCTGGATCGACACCGCCGGCATCGCGCCCGCTGTAGTCGCACTTATCTTTACGCTCAGCAAACTGTTCGATGCCTGCATGGACCCGCTCGCGGCCGCATTCATCGACAGCCGCCGCTTCGGCAAGCGCGGAAAATTCCGCCCCGTCATGATGGTCTCCTCCATCCTGCTCGCCGTTATGACCGTCGTCACCTTCACGATGCCCGACGTGGACATGGGCTGGAAGATCGCCTTCGCCGCCGGCACGTACGCGGTCTGGGGCATCATCTACTCCTTCACGAATGACCCGTACGGCTCCCTCGCCTCGGTCATGACCCGCGACATCAAGGACCGCGCGGAGCTCGCGACCAGCCGCCAGGCCGGTTCGCTCGGCGCCCAGTGGATCTGTGGCTTCGCGTTCATCCCGATGATGATGATCTTCGGCGGCATGACCGCCCAGAACTTCATGTTCGCCTCGATGGTCATGGCCATCGTCGGCGTCGTGTCCTTCTACATCTGCTACCGCGGCACCAAGGAACGGGTGTACGTCAACCGTGCCGTCGGCTTCGAGAAGAACGGCATGAAGGACTACGCCAAGGCGATCTTCACCAATAAGCCGCTCCTCGCCCTCGTGCTCATGACGCTCTTCACCATCTCCTCGATGAACGTCAACAACATGATGATGATCTTCTTCGCCCAGTACAACCTCGGCAACATCGCCCTCCAGGCCGTCCTCAACCTCGTCATGATCGGTGCCTCCATCGTGGGCATCATGTTCATCCCGAAGATGGTCGCCAAGTGGGGCAAGAAGAAGACGGCCATGGCCGGATTCATCATCTCCATCGTCGCCAACGGCCTGAACTTCATCATCCCGACCAACCTGTGGACGTTCATGATCCTCGTCACCATCGGGTACGCCGCACTGGCCATCCCGAACGGCGTCACCTGGGCCTTCGTCTCCGACACGATCGACTACGGCGAATGGCACACCGGTGTCCGCAAGGAGACCATGACCTACGCCGCATTCAACTTCTCCCGTAAGGTCGCCCAGTCCCTCGCCGCCCTCGTCGGAGCCGGCATGCTCGCCATCACGGGCTACGTCGCCAAGGCAACAGAGCAGTCCCCGGAGACGCTCTTCGGCATCAAGGCCGTCATGACGATCTACCCGGCCATCGCGCTCACCATCGCCGCCGTCATCATCTACTTCCTGTACAGCCTGAGCGACGACAAGTACCACGCCATTGCCATCGACCTCGAAGAGGGCCGTTGGGAAAAGGGCATCATCGGCGAAGAAATCGCCGCCAAGGCCTGATCCGGCCAGCAGTACCCTCCCCGACCGCTTCCCAGCGAGAGAAAAGATCTCATGAGCCACATCAACAGCATTGCGACCGGCACATCCGTGCTCGTCATGGCGGAAGGCGACGATGTCGCTGTTGCCCTCCGGGACCTCGTTCCCGGTGAAGCCATCACCCTGGGGGACAGCGTTCTGAATGTGATCGGGGCCGTCCCGAGCGGCCACAAGATCGCACTCGGATCGGTTGCGGTCGGGGAGAAGGTCCTCAAGTACGGCCAGTCGATCGGCACCGCAACGGCGCCGATCGTGCGCGGCGAACACGTGCACAGCCAGAACCTCGGTATGGACCTCGGCGCCCGCGTGCACGAGTTCGGTACCGTGCACACCGAGCTGCCCGCCCCGACGGGAGCCCGCCGGACCTTCGACGGCTACCGCCGGGCGGACGGCCGCGCCGGCACCCGCAACTACATCGCGATCCTCACGACGGTCAACTGCTCCGGCACGACCGCGAAGCTGATCGCGGACCGCTTCCGCGGCGACCTGCTCGACCGCTTCCCGCACGTCGACGGCGTCATCGCCCTCACGCACCAGAGCGGCTGCGGCCTGGTCCTCGAGAGCGAGGGCGCGCAGATGCTCGTCCGCACCCTCAACGGCTACGCGGCCCACCCGAACATCTCCGGAGTGCTCGTGCTCAGCCTCGGCTGCGAAATGACCCCGGCCGACGTCATCCTCGGCCAGGGCGAGCTTCCGGCAGACACCCTCGTCACGACCCTCTCCATCCAGGAGACCGGTGGCATGCGCGCCACCGTCGCAGCGGGCGTCGAGGCCATCCTCGAGATGGCGGAGAAGCTCGACGAACGTCGCCGCGAACCCATCGACATCTCGGAACTCGTCCTCGGCCTCAACTGCGGCGGCTCCGACGGCTACTCGGGCATTACCGCGAACCCGGCCCTCGGCTGGGCCTCGGACGTCCTCGTCGCCAACGGCGCAACATCCGTTCTCGCCGAGACGCCTGAGATCTACGGCGCCGAGCACCTGCTCACCGCCCGCGCCACGACCCGCGAGGTCGGCCTCAAGCTGATCGACCGGATCAACTGGTGGGAGAAGTACATCGTCACCGGTGGCGGCACCATGGACAACAACCCCTCTCCCGGCAACAAGGCCGGCGGCATCACCACCATCCTGGAGAAGTCGCTCGGCGCCGTCGCGAAGGCCGGCCGCGCCGACCTCGCAGCGGTCTACGAATACGCCGAACCGATGACCACCCGGGGCCTCGGCTTCATGGACACCCCCGGCTACGACCCGGTGTCCGTCACCGGACTCGTCGCCGGCGGTGCGACGGTCGTCGTCTTCACGACCGGCCGCGGCTCGGTCTTCGGCTGCAAGCCCACCCCGAGCATCAAGGTCGGCACCAACACCGCGCTGTTCGTGCGCCAGGGCGACGACGTCGACATCAACGCCGGACGGATCGCCGATGGCACCGCCCGCGTCGAAGAGGTCGGCGCCGAGATCCTCGACATGATCATCGCCGTCGCCTCCGGAAAGCAGACCACGAGCGAAGAGTTCAACGTCGGCCAGGAAGAGTTCGTGCCGTGGCACATCGGAGCGGTGACCTGATGACCGACGAGCAAGCAGGCGCCCAGGCACTGCAGGAGGAGCCGGGCAACCCGGTCGCCTCCGGCGCCGACCAGGGCGAACCGCAGGTGGTCTGCTTCGGCGAGACCATGGGCATGTTCACCCCCACCTCGACGACGTCGCTCGACATCGCAGAGGGCTTCCACCTCGGCGTCGGCGGGGCGGAGTCCAACGTCGCCGCGCACCTCGCCGAGCTCGGCCACCACGTGGCCTGGGCCGGCAATGTCGGCCAGGACCCGATCGGCACCAAGATCATTTCGACGCTCGACTGCGGGGGAGTGGACACCCGCTGGGTGAACCGCACCGCGGTCAGCCCGACAGGCCTGTACCTCAAGGAGCCGGACACCGGTACCGGCGCGCACGTCTTCTACTATCGTGCGGGTTCCGCCGCCTCCGAGCTGGGCGTGGCGGATGCCGGGGCCTGGCCCCTCCAGTCCGCCCACCTGATCCACACGAGCGGCATCACGCCCTCGCTGTCGCCGAGCTGCTCCGCCCTGGTGGAACACGTGCTCGACCACGCGGCAGAGTGGGGCACTTCGGTGTCCTTCGACGTCAACTACCGGTCCAAGCTCTGGCCCGTGAGCGTGGCCGGTCCCCGGCTGCGGGAGCTCGCCGGCAAGGCGACGGTCGTCCTCGTCGGACTCGACGAAGCCGCCATCATCTGGGGCTGCGTCACCTCCGACGACGTGCGCACCCTGCTGCCCGACGTGCCCTACCTCGTCGTCAAGGACGGAGCCGTCGACGCGACGGAGTACGCGCTTCTGCCCGACGACACCCGCCGCACCACGGTCGTCCCTGCCCACAAGGTCGAGGTCGTCGAGCCGGTCGGAGCCGGAGACGCGTTCGCCGCCGGTTACCTGTCCGCACTCATGAACGGCGAGTCGTCCGAAGTCCGCCTGAACCACGGGCACTCGCTCGCCGCCTGGGCGCTCGGCAGCCGCGAGGACTTCCGGCCCGGCCACGGGCTGTTCGCAGCAACTCCCGCCGCCGCCGCCGGATCCGGCGCCGGATCCCCGGCCGCCGTCGGGAACGCTCCCGACACCCACGACTCACATTCCGATCTCACCGATCTTAGGAGACTGACCGTATGACCAGCACAACCGCCCTTCCCGCCAATGAGTGGTTCCCCGGAGACTTCTTCCGGATTCCCGTCCTCGCCGTTCTGCGTGGGCTCTCGCTGACCGAATCCGTGCGCCTCTCCGAGCGCGCCTGGGATGCCGGTGTCCAGCACGTCGAGATCCCCATCCAGACCAGTGACGCGGTTCCCGTCCTGAAGGCCGTCGCCGAGGCGGCCGCCGAGCGCGGCCTCGTCGTCGGCGCCGGCACCGTCACGACCCTCGAGCAGCTCGACGCCGCCGAGAAGGTCGGCGTCGCCTTCACCGTTTCCCCGGGCTTCAGCCCGGAGATCGTCGCGGAGAGCGTTCGCCGCGGCATCCCGCATCTTCCGGGGGTGGCTACTGCGACCGAGATCCTCCAGGCTCGTGCGCTCGGCCTCCGCTGGGTCAAGGTCTTCCCGGCCTCGATCCTCGGCCCGAACTGGGCGAAGTCGATGAAGGGGCCGTACCCCGACATGAACTTCATCGCCACCGGAGGGGTCACCGCGCTCAACGCGCCCGACTTCCTCTCCTCCGGAGTCAGCGTCGTCGGCCTGAGCTCGTCCTTCGCGGACGACGCCCAGCTCGAGCTCGTGCGCGGCCTCATCGCCGCCAGCGCAGCATCCGCTCTGACGGGTGCCGGCCGGAAGTAAGACTCAGCGAGAGCGAGTCGCACAAAGACTGCGGCGTCCAGGACGTGCTTCGGCCCCTGGACGCCGCGTTTGCGGTTTAACGCGCGGCTGGAAACGGTATGTCAGAGAACCGGGTCCATCGAGTTCAGGTGGCAGGCATCGTTCAACATCTGCAGCACACGGTTATCGCGTTCCCAGCCGAGGGTGGACACCGTGGCGGTCCCGAGGCTGAAGTGCTTCCCTGCGGAGGCAGGCAGGCCCATCCAGCGCGCCGTCATGATGCGCAGGAAATGTCCGTGCGCGAACACGGCGACCGGACCCGGAGCTGCGAGGCACTGCTCGATCGCGAGGTCGGCACGCGCGCCGACCTCGTCTGCGGACTCGCCGCCGGTCATCGGGTGCGTCCACACGGACCAGTCCGGGATCTCCCGGCGGATGGCCTCGGTCGTGAGCCCCTCGAACACGCCATAGTCCCACTCGAGAATGTCCTGGGAAGCGATGCCCTGCGCGGCATATCCCGCGCGCTCCATGGTTTCCCAGGCCCGCTGTAGCGGGCTGGACAAGACCGTCGGGAACGCCTCACCGTCGAGCATCTCGCCGAGCGCATCCGCCTGCTGCCGACCGAGGTCGGTCAGGGGGATGTCGGTGCGGCCGGTGTGCCGACCGGAAATGCTCCACTCGGTCTGCCCGTGCCGGATCAGGACGATGTCGTGCGCGGTCATGATGAAACCTCGTGATCTTCAGCGTCGTGGGAACGTCCGCGGATATCGACCGGAATGAACATGTCGATTCTTCGAGTTTAGACAGGCTCGTCGCGGAGCCTGACGGGGCACGCGTGCGGAACGCGCCCCGATACCCATGACTTTCGGAGGAAAAAGTGAGGGTTTGTGCAGGAATCCCGGCCACTATGGCCGATTCGCCTGCGCAGCATCCGAGCGCGTGGGCCCGAGACCAGTGAGCGCTGGCCCACGAGCCCTGTTCGTGCGCCCGCGCTTGCGACACCGGGACTATATGACATCGCATTCAGCACCACCTCGCCGCTCACCGCATTCTCGCCGGATCATCGCCATCTCCCTGGCTTCCGCCGTCGCCGTGGCCCTCGTCACCGGGGGCTCATACGCCCTTCAGGCCGCGAACGCCGCCCAGGACCGCGTGACCGCCACCGCAGCCCTCTCCGCGAGCACCGGCCGCCAGCACGACCAACTGGCCGTGTACGACTCGATCGCCACCGTGCACGCGAAGGACGCCGCCGCCGTCGCGCTCGACAGGGCCAACGCGGTGCTCGCTGCCGCCAAGGACAAGGTCGACGCGACCACCCTGAGCGACGTCGCGAGCTCGCTCGCGAGCTACCAGGTCCTGCCCATCGACGAGGTCGAGTCGCTCACCCAGCGCACGGCCGCCATCTCGACAAGCGTCGAAGCCGCTGCGGCCGAAGCAGACCGGGTCGCCGCCGAGAAGGCCGCCGCCGCAGCTGCTGCGGCAGAGGCCCAAAGGCTGCAGGCCCTCGCCTCAGCGAATACGCCCGCGGGCGCGAAGGCCGTGGCCCAGGGCCTGGCCGCCTCGAAGTACGGCTGGGGAGACGGCCAGTTCAGCTGCCTCGTGCAGTTATGGCAGAGGGAGTCCGGCTGGTCGTACACGGCCCACAACTCGAGTGGGGCCACCGGTATCCCGCAGGCTCTTCCAGGGAGCAAGATGGCTTCGGCCGGCTCCGACTGGGCCACCAACGCCGCGACGCAGGTCGCGTGGGGCCTCGGCTACATCGCCGCCTCCTACGGGACGCCGTGCGCGGCCTGGGCGCACTCCGAGGCCTACAACTACTACTGAGTGCCCGCTGATCGGGAGCTGCGTTCCACCGATCCGAATGCCCGTGGCCGGAAATAGGTCCCTGCATTCCTGAGAAAACCTCAGAAAAGCGGAATCGCGCTCAACAAGGGCGGCGGGCCGGGACTAGTGCGGCCCGCCACCCCTGCAGAACCCGATTGACCGGTTGCCCCGTGGATGACTTGTGGAGGTTTTGGTCGGGACTTTGCCAGAAAGCGTCTGCACTATGGCCAATTCGCCCGCGCCGTCACCGAGAGCGTGGGCCTGACACTCAGCGAACCTGGCGGTTTTCGAGCCGGTTCTCGATGGCAGGAATCATGAACTCAGCTCAATCCGCACCAGATTCGCCAACAGATTCGGCTCCGGTCGACACCCGGGCCTCGCGCAGGAACGGATCCAGGGGACGTCGCCCGAAACGGTTCACCGTCGTCACGGCCGGTCTCGCGATCGCCGCGATCGTGGCCGGAAGCGGCTTCGCGGTCAGTGCGGCCGCCGATGCGGCCACCCGGTCCCAGAGCCGGATCGCGGCAACGGCCGACGTCGCAGCGGCGACAGGCCGGCAACACGACCAGCTCACCGTCTACACCTCGATCGCGAAGGTACACGCCCAGGATGCGGCATCCGCTGCGTTGGTCGACGCCAACCAGGTCGTCGCCGCAGCCGCGAACAAAGTGGATGCTTCCACTTTGACCGCAGCGGCGAGTTCGCTGGCGAGTTTCCAGGTCCTGCCCATCGACCAGGTCGAGTCGTTGACCGCCCGGACCAAGGCCGAGACGACGACCGTGCAGGCTGCGGTCGCAGAAGTCGACCGCGTTGCGGCCGAGAAGGCCGCCGCTGAGGCCGCAGCTGCTGCCGCCGCCAGGGCCGCCGCGGAAGCCCAGGCGGCCCAGGCAGCCAAAGCAGCGAAGGCGGCTGCGGCAGCAGCAGCTGCAGCCGCTGCGCCGCAAGCTGCGGCGTCCGTGTCGTCGTCGGGGGACAACAGCCCGGCCGGCGCGCGCGCGACGGCGAGTGCGATGGCCTCCTCCCAGTACGGCTGGGGCAGCGGGGAATTCAGCTGCCTCAGCCAGTTGTGGCAGCGGGAATCCGGCTGGAACTACCAGGCGTACAACAGCTCCAGCGGAGCAACCGGCATCCCGCAGGCGTTGCCCGGCAGCAAGATGGCCTCCGCTGGCTCGGACTGGGCATCGAACGCGGCGACGCAGATCAGCTGGGGCCTCGGCTACATCAAGTCGGCCTACGGCACTCCCTGCTCTGCCTGGGCGCACTCCGAGTCCTTCGGCTACTACTGATCGGTCGGGTGCTGACCCGCCGTCGCTCGCCCGCACCGCTCCACCCGTTCGTCTGTCGGTGGCCACTGTTAGCGTCATTCCATCCACTCCCTGAGGCTCGTGCCGAGACCGAGGAGGACGGAAATGAAGGTTTTGGTGGCCACCGGGGCGACGCAGGGCTCCCGCGGCAGTGACTCGAACGGCTGTATCGAGGGTGAGCTCGTGTGGATGCTCGAGCCGTGCCCGTATAGTCGGTGGGCCCCATACGGGGACTGCGGCTGCGGGCGCTCGTTCAGCGGAATGAACTCGCTCCAGTCCACGACGACGGCGCGGGTATGCGACGTGCCCGGCCTCACGAGGGACTACTACGAGCAGGCCCTGCGCGCGTGTTTCGACGCGCGCGGCTGGTGCGTCTGCTGCCAGGCGCGCCCGGTCCCTGAACTCGTCCACGAGCTCATCACGCTCGCGACGATCCTCGAGGAGGGCACCGTTGTGGAACGCCGCCTCGACAGGCTCACTGTGCGACGGGTGCCCGCGGCGAAGAAGCGGCGCGGGAAGGAGCGTGGGTAGCGCGGCCAGTCGGGGAGCGGTGGTGCCGCGCGGGCGACGGGAATACCCGGCGGCCCCTCCGCGCTGCACCGGTCATGAAGCGCATCGGATTCCTCTCCTTCGGCCACCACCAGGCGGTGCGGGGCTCCCTTGCCCGCACCCCACGCGACGCCCTCCTCCAGACGGTGGAGCTCGCGGTCGCCGCCGAGGAACTCGGCGTGGACGGGGCATACGTGCGTGTGCACCACTTCGCCCGGCAGTTCGCCTCACCGTTCCCGCTGCTCGCGGCGATGGCGGCGCGCACGAGCCGGATCGAGCTCGGCACCGGCGTCATCGATATGCGCTACGAGAACCCGCTGTACATGGCCGAGGAGGCCGCGATCACCGACCTGATCAGCAACGGGCGCCTCCAGCTCGGCATCAGCCGCGGGTCACCGGAAACCGCGCAGCGCGGCTACGAGAACTTCGGCTATGCGCCCGCAGACGGGCAGACCGACGCGGATGTCGCCCGCGAGCACACCTCGGTCTTCCGGGCGGCGATCATCGGGGCCGGTGTCGCGACGCCGAACCCGCAGATGTCCGCTGGAACGGCGCTGTTGCCGATCCAGCCGCAGGCTCCGGGACTGAGCGAGCGGATCTGGTGGGGCTCCGGCACCCGGGCGACCGCGAAATGGGTCGGTGAGCAGGGCATGAACCTGATGAGCTCGACGCTGCTGACCGAAGACACCGGTGTCCCGTTCGGCGACCTGCAGGCGGAGCAGATCGCGATCTACCGTGAAGCCTGGGCCGCCGCGGGCCACACCGGCACGCCGCGGGTGTCGGTGAGCCGCAGCATCCTGCCGCTCGTCACCGAAGAGGACCGGGCCTACTTCGGCCGGCCGGGCAGCCGGGAGTCCGAGGACCAGGTCGGCTACCTCGACGGCGGCCTCGCCCGCTTCGGCAAGAGCTACGTCGGCGAGCCCGACCAGATCGTCGCCCAGCTGGCGACGGATGCCGCGGTGCAGGCCGCAGACACCGTGCTCGTGACGATCCCCAACCAGCTCGGAGTCGCATACAACGCGCGCCTCCTGGAGAGCATCGTCACCCACGTCGCCCCGGGTCTCGGCTGGCGTTGAGGCCGCCGCACGACCCCGGCCCAGAACGCGTGGGGAACTGACCGGTAGCCCACTTAAGCGTCCCGAAGCCTTGTGAACCTTTCAGCCGCGCGCGTTAGGCTTGAATCACCACCACGAGTCGGAAGCCAGGTCAGAGACGTGCGGGTCATCAGCTACAACCTCCGGAAGAACCGAGCGGTCGGTGAACTCGCCGCGCTCTCCGTCACCTATGAGCCGGACGTGCTCTGCCTCCAGGAGGCCGACACCCTCGAACTGCCCGACGACATCGGCACACTGCATCTCGCCGACTCGACCCTGACCAACCGGCTCGGCCTCGCGATCTACTACCGCCAGGACCGCTTCGACGCCGTCACCACCCAGGCCTTCGCGCTCAAGAAGTCCCTGCACGACATGGTGCTGCGCCCGGCGCACGAGCGCCTGATCGGCACCCGGCTCGTGGACAAGGTCGCCGATCGCGAGCTCGTCGTCGCGTCCTTCCACGCTGCGCCGCTGACCGCGCGCAATTCGCTGCGCCGCAACCAGATCCGTTCGGCGCACGAGGAACTCAATCGCCTCGGCCCCGGCTTGCCGACGCTGATGGTCGGCGACTACAACTACCCGATCTTCAAGGGCAACCTCGGCGACAAGGTCACGGAGTCCGGCTATGACCTCACCCTGAGCGACACCCGCACGTACACGCGCTACCGGTTCTTCAGGGGCCACTTCGACCTCGCAACCTCGGTCGGCCTGACCATCGAGAATGTCGAGACGCTCCCGCGCGGCACGTCCGACCACATGCCGATCTTGGTGACCTCCGCCTACACCGCGGAGCCCGTGAGCCAGACCCTCCGGCAGAGCGCGCGGAAGAGCATCCGTGAGACGGATGCGGCCCGCTCGGTCGCGAGGACCGCGACGACGACCGCGACCGAGACCGCAGCTTCAGCGCCGAGCACGGACTTCGACATCTGAGACGGCCGGCCTGCGACCGGTCTGGACTTAAAGGTGCGGGTGCAGGCCTGCGGCTCTGAGCCTGCTCGTCAGTCCGCGGTCGGCGGGGCCGGGAGCGGCTGGCCGACCAGGCGCTCGACGAGGGCCTTGAGCTCGCCGATCTCCACGGTGAGGGCGTCTATTTTGTCCTCGTTGACGCCGAGCTCGACCTTGATGGCCTCCTCGGCCTCGCGGCTGGCGGCGGCGAACCAGGATGCGATGTACGCGGTGATGGTGCCGATCAGCGCGATCCCGGTGACCACGAGGCCGACAGCGACGAGGCGGCCGTCCGTCGTGACGGGAAAGTGGTCCCCGAATCCGACGGTGGCCATCGTGATGAACGACCACCACCAGCCGTCCCACACCGTCACGATGTTCGCGCCGGTCGCGTTCCGTTCCGCATCGGTCACCGCGAGGCCTGCGATGAACCAGACCGACACCGCCGTGATGCCCACGTAGGTCATCACGCGGTTCTTGAGCACCTTACTCAGCCGGCGGGTGGACAGGATCACGACCGAGACCACCCGCAGGGCCCGCAACGGTCGGAACAACGGCAGGGCGACTGCGAGGAGGTCGAGGATATGGGTGCGCATGAACGCGCGTCGATCCTCCGCGAGGCTCACCCGCACCACGAAATCGACCGCGAAGGCCGCCCAGCTGCCGATCTCGATCCACTCGAGGAACAGGTGCCAGCCGGGACTGATCTCCGGCGCAATGATCGGCGTCGCGTACGCGATCAGGAAAGCGATTCCGAGCGCGAGCAGGGGAGTGTCGGTCGCGCGTTCCCAGCGGGAGCTTCTCACATCGCCTTCTCCTGGCTCGTCATGGTCGCAGGTCGCGTGCTCATGTTAGAGGGTGATTGTTGCGCCCGCGTTTCGAAAAAAGCGTGGCGGACTCAGGCGAGCGGGAACACGATCCGGGTGCGCCACTTGGCAGGGTCCGGTTCGGCGTCCGGACCCACCAGGTACTCCTCCCACATGTCCCCGGCGACGGTGAGCTTCTCCGCGGTGATCCAGTCCGTCACGGCCGCATACGTCTCGGCCATCGTCTCGTATGAGCCCACGTGGAACGTCTCGACGGCCGGACCGGACGGAAGGTGCACGACCTCGACGGCCCGGGTCGCACTGACCTCGTCGACGACGGGGAATCCGGCGGTCACGTCGACCGCGGCATCCGTGGGGGCGCCGTGATAGAGCGCGATCGGCGGACCGCTCGGGTGGGCGCCCAGCCTGCCGAGTTCGGCGGCGGAGGTACGAAAGGCGCGATCGAAATATTCGGTCAGCCTGCTCATCGGGATCACCTCGTGGACTCCGAGGAACGTGCGGGGTTCGAGGGTGATCTGTTCGGCCTTCATGGAGTCTCCCTGGTCGGTTGCCGGGCCCGGGAGGGACCCGCTGCGGCCCACAGTAGACCGCCGCCCGAAGCGACGTAAGCTCCACCGTCGTCGCGAGTTCTGCATCCAATAACCGGGTTCAGGGTCGATCCCGGTAACCGCTCGGGGCAAAATCACCGTAGCGTTGAGTCGTGGTCTTCGAACACGGGTATTCGAAGAATGTGGGGGACACGAACACGAGAGGTTTTCTGGCTTTGAGCAACGAATGCATCCACGGACTCGAGGGTGGCCTGTGCGCCATCTGTTTCCCGAAACCGGTTCCGGAGGCTGTGCCCGCGACACCCGCGGTTCGCGCGAGCCGGGCCAAGTCCGCCCCGTCGCCGGCGCGCTCGAAGACGGCCTCGAAGCCGCCGTCGCTGCGGAGCGCCCCGGCAAGCAGCGCCTCCGGTGCGACGAGTGCGACCCGCCCCCGCCCCTCGACCCGGGCCAAGTCGTCGATCGGGCCGAAATCCGCCCCCGACAACGTCGGCGAGCAGCGCATCTATCACCTGACCCACATCCGCAACCTCGCCGGCATCCTCGCCAGCGGCGGCCTCCTCGCCGACGCGAGCGAGGCCTGGGCCGTGCGACCCGCCGTCGACATCTCCTCCGTTCCCAACCGTGAGAAGCGCCGCAGCACGCTGATCGCCGGCACCGAGAACACGACCGTCGCGCACTTCGTGCCGTTCTTCCTCTCGCCGAACGCGACCATCTGGGACAGCATCCTCACGAACACCGGGGACCCGCGCCTGTCCAGGGACGCCCCGTATGCCGAGAACTTCGACTTCGTGATCCTCGTCAGCACCGTCAAGAAGGTCGTCGAGGCCCAGTCCGGGCACGGTGAGCCCGCCCTCGGCGTCATCGCCGTGACCGACGGCGATGCAGCGGGCACCCTGACCCGTGTCGGTGCGACGCCGGAGACGAGCGACCGGGTCCTCCGCCGGCTGCGTGCCGAGAAGGATGCCGCAGCGCTCCTCGAGGCCGAACTCCTCGTCGAGGAGACCTTCCCGTTCGAGCTCGTCACCATCGTCGCCGTCGCGAATGACAAGGTCCGTGACGTCGTGCGCGGCATTCTCGCCGAGTCCGGTCACCGCCCGAAGGTCGCGGTGTACCCGCCGTGGTTCCACGCCTCGGAGCCGGTCACCGCTTAGGCCGTCCGACGCGCGAGCGGTCGTCTCAGACGACGTCGAGGGGGACCTGTTCCCCCTCGGGCAGCTCGATCCGGATGATGTCTCCCGGCTGGACCGCACCACCGGACGCGACCACGCTCATCACGCCGGCCTTGCGGGTGATGCGGCCGGCGGCATCCGTTTCGATGAGCTGCTTCATCAGCCCGCCCTGGTATCCGTTGATCAGTGAGCAGGGGTTGCGCAGGCCGGTCAGTTCGACGACGGCGTCGGCGCCGAGGTGCAGCCGGGTGCCGAGGGGGAGCCCGGTGAGGTCGATCCCCCGGGTGGTCACGTTCTCGCCGAGTTCGCCGGGCCGCACGGTGTAGCCGTCGTGGGCGAGCTCGTCGAAGAGCTCGGACGGGATCAGGTGGACCTGGGTGAGGTTCGGCGCCGTCGGGTCTTTCTTCACGTGATAGCGGTGCTGCACGGTCGCACCCGCGTGCGCGTCTCCCTCGACGCCGAGACCCTCGAGCAGGAGGATGCGGGGCGCGGCCGGCTTGCTGAACCGGTGCGCGTCATCGAGGCTCACCGACACGACCGCCGCAGTGTGCTCGGGCCGCATGGCGTGGTCGGGCTGCGTGGGCTGTTCGGGCGGGGAAGTCACCATGAGACGATTCTGGCATGCCGCTCGTCAGCGCCAGGGGCTGGCGTCGACCTGCACGGCCACGACGTAGAGGTGGCGGCCCTGCTCGATCCGCTCGACCTCGTACACCCGCACGGCGGTGTTCACGGTGCTCGGCACCGGATGCCCGACCCCGATCCCGTAGGTCACGGTGCCCTCGAAGTCCCCGGCCGGGGCGTACCGGGTGATGGCGGCCAGGCCGACCGCTTCGCGCGGAGCCTCGAGCACACTCGAGATACCGTCCTCGGTGTGGGCCTGCGCGAGGCGGAACACCACCCGCAGGATGCTGTCGGTTCCGTCCATCGGAATCGTCAGGCCGCTCGCATCTCCGGTCAGGACCGGCACGTATTCGAGTTCATAACCGGGGAAGCCGCCCTCGAACCGGAAGCTCAGCTGGTCGTATGGCGGTGAGGCGAGCGGATGCGCCCCCGCACCGATCGAGGTCAGTGACGGCAGCGGCGGACTCGGCGGCGGGGCGATCGGGACCGCGATGTCATGGCCGATCGTTGCCGGTTGTCCGGGTCCCGGCCAGGCCCAGCCGTAACTGATCCGGGCGGAGAGGACGCGGTCACCGGGCTGCGGGGTCGCCGTCGCGTCGTCGGGAGGCGGCGTGGCGCTGTCCGTTCCGGGTGCGGACGGGGAGGCGGTGGGGGACG
>NZ_JASJXJ010000063.1:0-19718 GCF_035018685.1 Cryobacterium sp. RTC2.1 | reverse complement strand
AGCGTCTATGACATCTTCACCACCGAAAGCTTCACCACCCTCAACACGCTGACGGGAGAAATCGCATGACTCTGATCACTGCGCAGGACATCATCGAGACCGGCCGGCAGGCGTCACTAACCCACAGCGTGCTGGTCGAATGGGCCGAGAAAGGCACCCCGAAACAACGCGAATACCTCCACGGAATGCTCCTGGCCGAGCACGAATCCCGACAAGCATCACGCCGCCAACGACTGCTGACGGCCGCCCGACTGCCAGCGCTGAAATCACTCACGGGCTTCGACTACTCCAGCGTGAAATTCCCTGAGGACTACGGCAGGGAGGAGCTAACGTCGTTGGACTTCATCAACCGAGCCGAAGACTTGGTCCTCTACGGCGATGTCGGGACCGGCAAAACCCACCTCGCCAGCGCGCTGATCGCCGCCGCCTGCCAACAAGGAATACCGGCCCGGTTCTACACAACCTCGTCCCTGGTGATGCAGCTGCGCCGCGCCAAAGACGAAGGCCGCCTCGACCGGGAACTGGTCAACATAGCGAAAAACCAGCTACTCGCAATCGACGAATTCGGCTACCTTCCGATCGACACCGAAGGCGCCCGCCTCCTGTTCCAAGTCATCGCTGACGGCTATGAAAAAAGAAGCCTGATCATCACCACAAACCTAGAATTCTCGCGCTGGGGCACAGTGTTCGGCGACGACAACATGGCCGCCGCCGTCATCGACCGCATCGTCCACCACGGCCGCCTCCTCCAATTTCGCGGCGAGTCCTACCGCGTCAAGCATGCCCTCATGAAATAGCCCCGGCCAGGCCCGGCTGGTCTCGAACCTGACGCCGATTGGGCCACCCCAACGCCACTCTGCCGCGGGTCAGCGCGAGGAAACGACCCCAAAACCGACCGCCGCAGGCACCGTGATCAATTGGCCGGAAACGGTGCTGAAGTGGCCGGTTAATTAGCGATCAAATGGCCGGGTTCGAGTTGACAAAACACAACGACGTGACGCGGCCGCTCCGCACCCTCGAGGCGTGCAGTGTCGGGGAGCCCGGACGGTGGACGATGATCTCCGACGACGAGATGACTGACTTCTACTGGCATGTCACCAGCCAGATCCGCCGGATTGAGCGCGTCGAGCAGTCAGGTGCCGGCCATGAGGATTGAGACGGTCTGGCGCGAAATAGAGGCGACCTGGGGGCTGCTCAACCCTGAGGAAGTGTTGGAGGCCCTGAATCTGCCGAAGACCGATGTCGACGTGGTCTCTCGGATGAGAGCGGATGGACAGCTCCTCGCCATCGAGCGAGGACGTGCGTACGCGTATCCAGGCTTCCAATTCGAATCGGGACATGTCGCACCGGTCATTCCCGCCCTGGTCGAGCTCGCGCACGAGGTGGCCTTGTCGCAGAACGAGCTCGTCGTCTGGCTGTGCTTCCCCTCCGGCTACTTCGGCGGCGACCGGCCGGTGGAGCACCTGGATGAGCCGGACGAGCTCGTCGAGAAGGCGCGGGACGAGGCGACGGTGGAGTGGTGAGAGAAGACTAATTCGGTAGTTGGCCGGGTTGTGGTGGAGAGGCGGCTTGCGCGCGGTCAGGCCAGGCTGATTTCAGGGTGGTGCCACCCCTGTAGGTCCCTCTGTGCCGTCCCTTCGACGGGAGGCCTGTGCTGGGCTAAGGGACAGTGAAGTCATCACGGGCGCGTTGATCGCCGGAGCGGCGCTAGGGCTTAGCCGGCTGCCCGATTGTGTTCAACTTCACCGTGCTGTTCGGGCTGGATGGGATGAACAGACGCGAGAGTTCGCAGCTGCTCAACTTTGGGTGCCGATAAGTATCGGAAGCTCTGGGGCGGCTGTATGGCGAGGGTTGATCGGATCTCCTCAAGCGACACTGGTGTCGGGTAGGTCGCCTGGCTTTCAATCTCAATAGCGAATCCATGGGACAGACCTGCAAGGTAGCTGCTGAATTCATCGAAGTTCAAGTGAAGGTCGCGATGGTAGTCCCGCCAGAGAAGCCAAGGCTCCGCGCGCAGTACCTCCTTCACAACAAACGAACCGGTCACAGCACGCTGAGGTGTGCTCGCGTACATGTGCACAATCGTGCCCGGCGCCCAAAGAGGAACTCGACGACGCAGCTCCACCTTTTTGACGCCGCTTAAGATGGCCGCCGCGAAAACGGGCTTAATTGCCAAAAGTACTTCAGCCATGGACCTCGCCTGCATCATCTCTTTGAGCGTCCAAAATATCGTGAAAGAAGCCAACTGGCACCGACCGGGTCGATTGAAAGTTTCCCACAACCCCGTGCCTTTCCTTGACGGGCTTAAGCTGCCGGCGCGGAAGGGGACGAGGTAACAGATGCGTGTCCTCAAAGCGAATTACCCGCACCGTGCTGCGTTTTCCAGCCGCCACTTGCAACTGCTTGAGTTTGTAAACACCCATATGGGAGAAGCGCTGATTCGCCTCAGCAGTGGGCAGGTCCAAGCATTCGATGATGCGAGAGTGCGCGAAAATCAATCGCTCAGCGACTGTCGCGTCGGCGCTGATATACCAGAGCGCCCTAACCGGTAGGGCTGAGACGAGTTTCGTGTTCGAGCTTGCGAAATATACGTGCTCCCGGCGCAACCCCAAAGACGGACTGCGATCCACGAGGTTCGCCGGATACCCGAAGAGTTCCATGGCGGCCTGGGGCCGAATGGGGAGCACAACGCACGGCGTTACGTCCTCCCGGATTAACAATGGCCATAGACGCCTCTCGACCTCAGCTACGGCGTCTGCCGTGCTGACGTTGACCTGCTCGCCGAGATCAGCACCGAGTTCGGCAGTATTGAAATAAGCGTCAATGGTTCGGGCTGAATAGACGTTCGACACCTCTTGGAACCCGTCATGGACGAGTGCCTCTTTGGTGACGCTCTGAAGGACTGGGTCATCAATTGCGATTTGTCCAACACTTTGCTGCAGAGCAAGGCTTCGCAGGCGTCGGGCAAGTTGGAACGCGACGGTTGAAGCGATGTGCCCTCGGGAAACACGGAACAGTGGTACCTGCAGGCATCCGTCAACCACTTGGGTTACCAGGATGCCGTATAACTTGCCGACGCCGTCCGTGAGAATTTGGGCGGAAAGCCCTTCAGCACCGGCGAGAGCTGCGCGCAACCTGGAGCGGAAGTCTTGGCCGCGTTCATGTCCGGTGAAGTTCAGGAAGGCGTCCTCAAGGGCTGCGTCGGATCGCGTCGTCGCGTTTTGGAACTCGAAGTCGACGGATTGAAGGAGCCTCGGTTCGTAGAGTGGACGTTCACCGGATTTGTCGAGTCGTATTACGAGTTCATGAGGCCGGACGATGGCCAGTCCAAAGTCTCTCTCGAGCCACTCTTGCGTAAGAGAAATGAGATTGCCGTCGTTCGTTACGAAGAAGTCGGCGTTGGCCCTGACGGCGTCCGCGAGATGAATGAAGTCGTCGCTGAGGCTTGCGTCTCTTGAGAACTCAGCAGTGGTGATGCGCGATGCGAGCTCGCCGGAAAGAATTTTGGATGCTGTCTGGTCGCTGCGGAGGCGGATGAGGTGCGCTGATCCACTCATCTGCTGCTTTCGTTCCAACGGGTCACTGAGCTTGTTGAGTTCTACGTCGAGGTGCGGTGACACCGCGAACGCTGCTGCTGCCTGGAGCCAGTCGCCGACGAGTGCGCGTGATTCAACTCGGTTTGGGCGCTTGACTGTCGGGGACGAATGAAGGTCGATAACTACGTTCGAGTCCAAGACGATGAGAGGGTTGCCTGACTCCGATATCAGTCCGTCGAACAGGTCCAGTTCACCGAGAGGTCGCCACCAAACTGTGAGGGTGGATCCATCGAGAGCTCGGCCAGGCTTATCCGACCTCGGCGACATGCCAAGGGACGTCCAGAACGCATCCATGTCATAGTCCCTGCGGCAATTGGCAAGGATTCCTGTCCGGCGAGGGTTCGATTCGATGACGTGCTCGACCATTCGGGCCGCAAGCCCGTCGCCGCGGCTGCCAGCAGTCACGCTGACGTGAACGAGTTTGATGTGGGACTTTGGGAGGTCATACAGGACATAGCCAACGACGATCCCATCCCGCGACGCCACGAGGAGACCATTGTGCGCGGCTCGGTCGGTGAAGGCGGCATTCGGTAGAAAACCGAGCGTTGCACTATTCTCCTTGGCCACCTCGAGAGTGCCAGACAGTAGACCTTCGGCGTCAGCCAATCCTGGCTGCCAATAAATGAAACGATCCCCCATGGCGATTGCCCTCCCCGGTCTCTGCAGGGTCAGCCTAGTCACGCTCGACGGACACCGATGACGACTCGGCCGTGTGCTGCTAACGATTCAGGGATGTCTCCATCTCCAGTGCGCCTTTGACCTCCGCGTACCTCGAAAAACCAGTGGTTACGGCAGCGATGACCGAGCCAAACGTAACTAGCGGCAGCAGAAAGCGCAGCGGGTCGAGGGAGTCTTTGCCATCAAGGTGGATCCCGACCATGGACGAAAAGACGCTCGCGGCGAATAGGAGGAGCCAGCCCCAGAGGACGCCACGAGCGACCTCCGTCGCCTTGGCATATTCGGCGGTTGCTGCTCCGCGAATTTGAAACGCCCAAACCGTGAGCACAACTGAAACGACCAATGCTGGGACAAAGACCATCACTGTCAGCGGGGATGAGCTCGCATCCGTGTGAAGTCCGGTCTCGAACAGGAGGAGGCCGTTGAATCCCACAGGCAGCAGAAATACTTCAGGGTGCTTGTTGCCCCCGGGATATAGATTCCCAAGACCCGAGCCGAGCGCGCAAACTGCCAGACCCAAGATAAGGAACCCGAGGGGTACCCAGTCATTCGTCCACTGACGGAACACGAGAAGGACGCCAAAACCAGTCGCCAGTGCCAGAGATGCCGCGACGAGAATCCACCCAAGCTTGGGGTTGGGGTGAGACACCGCCTTACGAATGAAGGTCAAGGGTTTCAGCTGGAGGCCGCCGCCTATGAACAGGCCTGCTGTGGTTGCGCCTGCCGCTCGAAGAAATGGGTCAATTCCTGGCAAGAACATGGAGCCGGAGAGGAGGAGCCCAGAGCTGATGAAAGCCAGCCCGACGACCTGAGGCCAATTGGTACGTTCGGGCCCGGCGAGCCGACCCCACGTAACCCGCGTTAGACGGTCCTGCCGTCAGGCGCTGACACGGACGAGGTGACCTCGGTTTCTTGCTGTCGGCCTCGAGGTGATGTCCAGGTAATCCGTGCGCCAAAGGTGACTCTCGTCACGACTGGGTACTCCCCGGGGACTTGCTGTCTCTGGGCCGCGGAATCCCAAGTTGAAGCCAAACGGGGAACGGGGAGAGCTAAGACGTCACCTCTGAGCATTTTGCGCCGTTGGCCTTCCACGCGCACATGGTCCGACGTGAGCTTTATGAGGACATCGTGCGCTCCGTCCGGTCCACCAATATCCGTTTGCGCCCATCGACTCGAGCGACTTCCTCGCGTCTGCGGAGTCGCGAATCTCTCAGCGACTCTGTGTAGAGATTGCCAAAGACGCCAACGGTCAAGGTGATAGCTGGAACCAACGCCATGCAGAGCTCGTTCGCACGCCCCAATTGCTAACATGCCTACCTTCTCGCCAATGGATACGCGGTTAATGCCACTCCGCTGGCAGCGACGGGGCACAGTCTTGAGAGGTTACCCAAGTTCTGGAGAAGGTCGGGCGTCTTTCACGAACTTGTGGTGGGCCTCACCGCTGCGTCGACGAGTTGACAACAGTTGTGGCACCTGTGACACTTGTGACATGCGTCACCGAAAATCTTGTTGATAATTCTTCAACCACGTTGCGCCGCCGAGGCTCTAGTCCTTAGCCCATATAAAACTAACTATCCAAAATTCACTTTCCGGAATGAGCATCCGACAATGACAACGGTCTCCGTATCCGACGTTTCCGCCGACCAGCTAAGAACTCTCGAAAGCACCCGAGATCAGCTTCCTTCCGGAACGCTAAAGAGTGCGCTCGATTCCATGGCCGCTGAATTGCGCAGAGGAGAAAATGTCCTCGTCCTCGCTGAGGGTTCTTCGGTCACGCCATCCGAAGCTGCCCGTTTTCTCGGGCTAAGTCGAACTCATCTATACAAAGTTCTCGATTCGGGCGCGCTTTCTTTTTTCGTCGTGGGGGTGCGAGATAAGAGGATTCTTGGTAGAGATCTAGTTGCCTATCAAAGCCGGATGTTCCACGCGCAAAGCCAGACGGCGCTGGCCTTCGCTGGGGGAAGTGCCTCCGAGGACGCCGCACTCGACGAGATGTCCTAGCTTTTTTGTGCTGGGGGTCTCGTAGGCTGGGCTAGTGAGCAGAGCCCGACGCGTTACCCTCCGATGTATATGTGACGACCTGAAGCAGGACTGGATTGATCCGGCCGACCTGAGGAATGCGGTGGAGCTCCGCCGAGTCGTTGCACGGCGAATAGCCGGCAAAGCCAAGGATTCCGAAATTGGAGACATGCTTCGGCGACTACCTCCAATATCGCGACTGAGGCATCCCATCATTCATGCGTTTGACGACCAGTTCTCTGGTGCGGATGACGCGAGCACGCTCCGCGAAGCCATCAGTGCGGTGTCCGACCGGGCATGGTGGAAGCAGACCTTTTCGTCCCGTTGGCGGGGAGCGGCAACTGTTTTGATTGAGGATGGGTCCCAAACCGTATGGTTTGGGGCTGCGGGATATCACAGAGCGGGTTCGCCTGAAGATTTCTACTCGTGGTTCGCAGATGAATGCGCTGGCAATTCCGATGCGTTTCTTCCCCAGGCTGAAGACCGGGCTTTGGAAGTGGTCGACTGCAAGGTTGCACAGCTCGACGCTTGGAAAATGCAACTTCACCTCTCCGTGCTTATTCTGCTGGCGAATGCCCTGGATACGTCCAATGCCGGTCCGTTGAAAATCCTCCGACCAGCAGCAGAGCTGGATGTCCTCATGGAACTGTCCATTTCCATCGAGACCCTCGAAGAGGCGGGCGAACAATTAACCGAGGCAATTCTGACGATTGCTCCCATGGAAAGAAAATACGCGCACCTGAATAGCGTTGCGACCCGGACGATTCTCGCGTCCGTGCAGCCTGAAACGCTTGAATGGACAGCGGCTCCCCTCGCCGGTGAGGCCATATCGTATCGAGTGCTTGTAGACCAGACGACGAGTGCACGTGCTCGCCAGACCAGGAGTGAGGGACGCCTGGCTGCGGGAGATCTTCCCGGTGTAGTGAGAATGGGGACCATCGCTCACTACACGCCGGTCACAGGACTAACCGAAGCGTCACTCGAGGGAAGCGCGGTGCGGGCGGTGTGTGGTCACTGGTTCGTGCCCATGCACGACCACGAGGCACTCCTCGTGTGTCTGACGTGCGCGAATGTACGCGATAGCCCTTCGGCCTAAATTATCCACAGGTGCTCCTGGCAGCAGGACCACGTGCCGCACGCGACGGCGCTGTCGGTGCTGCCGGATAGCCTCAGAAATATGACTCCACGGGATTCAACACAGGTCGACACGCGTGCCCACAGGCTGTTCTCTGTTCCCTGGACGGACGAGGTCAACAACTTCATCCCCGGCGCCGAACTCGGCCGGCTCGTTGCACGAGACGCACGCCTCCCGCTTCAAGTGGCCGTCACCGTGAAGAACCAGATCCCGGATTCACTAAAAGGCGTGGACTTTGTCACAGAGAAGTCTTCCGGGCGCCTCGGAAACCAGGCGCGCGTTGTAGTCCTGCTTCACCCCAGCCTCAAACTTCTTTCTCGAGCGCTTCCCAGCGATGGCGTCAGCAAGGTCGTTGTCGTCGAGTTCCCCACCGTGCCACTTCATGGCTGGGCCGCAGTGAACGGGGCGTTCAACGTGGCGACGCGCGAGGTGCAGGCTCCGCTCGGAGAGGCAGAGACCAAGCTCTACGAGCGAATCCTCTGGAACGGCAACAACGGGTGGGCCGACGCAGCCGGCAAGCGCGATGCGCTCCACGACCTTCGTGAGCTCCGGGCGGTAGGCAGACTCGACAAGGACCGGCTCATTGGATTCATGGTGAGCCGCAAGGGGTTTGAAGCCGTTGCCCGGCTGGGGAAGCTTGTTGACGGGGTGCTTGGGGCGTAGGGAGTCGGCGTGGGTAATGGGGGCACGAGCGAGAGCAAGGTCCATGACTTTGCGCGGCCCAGCACGGCACTGTACCGGCGGCATGGTTCGTCTCGGCGAGGGTGAACCAACCGAATTGTGCCAGGGAGAATCCTTTGAGGAGCCCAACGGGCGTTGGTTACATGTGCAGCGCGAATACCGCCACGACAGCCCCGATGAACGCAACTAAAGGCAGCACGAATTTCTGCTTGAGCCATGTAAGGTCCAAGCGAAAGCTCGTTACTGCGCTCAACGACTCGACCGCCTTCCTTCCCAGCTGTCGCAAATTTTGAGACAGCTGGGATATCGACCAGCTCCTCACTGTGGGCGTTCGCGACATGCTTTCCAATCGTCTTCACGTCCCCACGGCAGGCCCGGAGGCCCCTTTCGTGAAGCGGCTCTGTGTCCGAATTGTCCCCCAGTTCAGGGGCCACACTCGTTCCGCATCTGACACCGAAATGCCTTTTGAACAGCTTTTTATTTCCTTCCCGACTAACATAAGTATTTGTCATATTCACAGGTGATGGTCAGGCCCTTCACAGGATATTGCAAGGGTGGTTTACTCCCCTCAGGCAACGCACAGTGGCGTTGATGAGGACGCCATCGTGCGTTTGGGGGAGCCATGATCCGTGCTCGTCGTGTCGTGAACATTGCACTTGGACTGGTTCTTTCATCGATTCTCGTTGTCGGAGTCGTGCAGCCGTCCAGCGCTTCCGCGCTCAGCGTGAAGGCCGCGGCGAAGGCCGTTTCGACGCCGGAACCCCTCCTCCCCGACGGTTCGGCCACTCCGAAAGCTCCTCCGGCCGAGGCGCCCCAAGTCGGCGACTTCTCAAATCCCCCGGCGGATAGTACGTATATCGCTCCCGTGCCAGCCCCGGCTCCGGCTGAGAAACTCAAGGCCGCTGACTTCAAGGGCTTTGACAAGTCAACGGCGAAGGTCTTGTCTGAAAGTGGTTTCGAACGGACCTATCAGGGTCCTGGCGACTCGAAGATGACCGAATTCTCGGACGTGCCTTTGAACGTCAAGGTCGACGGGGCGTGGAAGCCGGTTCTGACGGATTTGTCCGGGCGTGGGCCGTTCGCCTTTCTGGGCAAGGGTGGCGCCGAAGTGTCCCAGAATCCTCTGGCTCCGGTCTTCGCCGAACGCTCCGACGAGTCTTCGCTGCTGAGCGTGACGAACAACGGGCGGAAGGTCTCGTTCGCACTTGTGGACGCCGCGAGTGGATCGATGCAGCGTGATCAGTCCCCGTCGTCCAAAGAGAAGGACAAGGCTGTATACCCGGGCGTGTTCCCGAACACGGACCTCATTTACCAGGTGCGGCCGTCGGGCGTCAAGGAGCTGTTCAAGCTCTCCAAGAGTCCTGGGACGTCGGGACGCGTCTCGTGGGGATGGCGGATCGATACCGGCGGGCTGCGGCTGCTCGTCGACCCGAAGAATGGCGATATCCTCTTCAACGACGAAGCCGGTGTCACGCAGCTGGTGATTCCGCGGCCGATTGCCTGGGACTCGGCCGGAACCAAAGGCGACCGCGCCAACACCCAGGGTGACGTCGCTGTCGCGGTGCGTCAGGACGGCGACGCGTGGCGACTGGACCTCTCCGTCGACAGGAGTTGGCTCAACGACAAGGAGCGGGTGTATCCCGTGATGGTCGATCCCGATCTCTACCAAGGCGCATCCGAGTCGCATTCCTACAAGACGAACGGGCAGTACAACCACAACTACGGCATCCAGGTCGGAAACACGAACACGAACGGGACCTGGCGGACGATGGCCCTGTACGACTGGGGGTCCATCGCCGGCAAGCAGGTTTTGGGCGCGCAGATTGGCCTGGGCGGGCAGTCCTCAGACAGCACCACGACCTCGCGCACCGGCGGGCTCTACGTCTCGAACAACTTCATGTACGACAACTTGGGCTCATACCTGGGGGCGGTGAACTACACCAACGGCGGCGGCAACATACAGAACGACACCTTCACGCAAAACATGGCCTCCTGGACTGCCGGTGGGACCACCGCAATGTGGCTGACCTTCACCGGCGAAGAAACGAATGCTTTCACGTACAAGCAGTACAACACCAACCAGATATATGTCTGGTGGAAGGAGTTCCCGACCCCGGGAACCTTGGTGGCGCCCTCGCCAGGCAACGGAGCCACCAACATCAGTTTGACGCCGACATTCAAACTGGGCGGGTATACGGCGGCGCAGGGCACAACGCTTTCGTTCGGGTTCAAGCTCAGTGAGAACCCCAACCCGGACGTGTCGCCGATCTGGTCGACCGGCTACCAAGGGTCGGACACCCTCCAAGTTCCCGCGGTGCTCTTGCTACCCGGGCACACGTACTACTGGAAGGGGTACGTCACCGACGACTATTCTGGTGCGTGGGGCGTGTCCTCGGAACGCGGGTCAGCGACCTGGAGCTTCACGGTCAATACACCGCCGCTGGCGGACAAGAACACCGCCCTGCCATCCGACAAGAGCGTTGTGGTGTCTACGGAGCCCACGCTGACAGTTTCACCTGTAGTGAATCCGGAGAATCGGCCCATCCAGTATTGGTTCCGTGTCGCCACCGGAGCGGACTCGAGGATGGGAGGCGTTTTGAATTCCGGGTGGGTGAACTCGCCGAGTTGGACCGTGCCGACCGGGTCGTTGCAGGACGGAACCGCATATTCGTGGACCGTGCTGACCCATGATCAGTACACCGAATCCGGCACCCCCTGGGTGTCGTCCTTCACCGTGAACAAGCGGCTTGGGGCGGGCGGGCCCTCCCCGTCAGATTCAGCCGGCCCGGTGAGCGTGAATCTGGCTTCCGGGAACGCATCGCTCAGCTTCCCGTCTCCGACTGTCTCGACGGCGGGAGGCGCGATGGGGGTGATGTTCAACTACAACTCGCAGTCGGCGTCGAACCTCGGGTTGACCGGTGAGTACTTTGATGGGGCTCCGCCCGTCGGCCAGGCGCAAACCTGGGACATTTCTGTGGCGAAACGCCTGTTGGTGCGCTCTGACCCGCAGGTGAACTTCAACTGGGGCACGGGTTCTCCCGGCGACGGGATCCCCGCGGACGTGTTCATGGCAAAATGGACCGGCTTCGTGACACCGCCGGTTGACCCGGCGAGTGCCGGTAACCCGCACCCGAGTGCCCTGTACACGTTCGGGGTGAAACGGGACGACGGCGCCCGCCTCTTCATCGCGGGGACGACGGTCGTCGACCAGTGGACCAACACCTCGCCCGCGGACGTGCAGTGGGGCACCGCCCTGTCCTTTGATGGCACAGCGGCCCCGCTACGGCTGGACTACTTCGAGAACGCTGGTGCCGCCCGGATCGAACTCTGGGCCCAGAACGCTAAGGGCGACCAGTTCCTCGTTCCGGCATCCTGGTTGACCAAGCAGTCGCAGATTCTTCCCGACGGTTGGGCGACCTCGACCGTTCTCGCCGGAGATCAAGGCACGTACACGCGCGCCCGGGTTGAGGAGGGCTCGATCACCGTGACCGACGCCGCCGGCAGTACGCATTCCTACAAGCGCAACCCCGCCGGTGGATACTCGCCGCCGCCTGGTGAAGCGGGCGTCATCGCGGTCGGTGCCGACAACAAAGTCACCCTCACCGATGGAAGCGGTGTGATGTATGTCTTCCGCACCGACGGTGCAATCGAACAAGCCCTGTCGCCCTTGGACGTGAACAAGCCTGTGGCGCCCGGGGTGGAGTATCGGGCCGACGGGCGCGTCAAGCGCACCTTCGACCGGCTCGCTGGTACGGGTCCCGCCCGGGACATCTGGTACTTCTACAGCGGAGACCTCACCAGCGGGCCGTTGACCGGCGCCGACTCGGACGCCTCCAACACCGCCTGTCCCACTGTGGCCGGAGCCACGGCGCCCCCCGCCGGGATGCTTTGCCGGATCGTCTACCCCGGCCACAAACCCGGAGACCCCGATACCACCCGGCTGTTTTATAACGCGGCGGGCGAGCTCATCGGAATCGTGGACCCGGGCGCTGAGGAAACATCCTTCAGCTACGACACCTTGCGGCGGGTCACTGGCGTCCGCGACCCCCTCCAGACGGACTGGGCGCGGGTCCCTGGACGGACCGCATCGGATCAGAACCGCACCACCATCGCCTACGACGCCGGTGGACGTGCGGCCAAGGTGACAGCTGCCGCGCCGGACGGGGTCACCGCGACCGCGCAACCCTGGCATCAGTATACGAACAACCCGGCCACCCGTACGGCGACGGTCGACGTGGCGGGTCAGGGAACCTGGGGCACTCTTCCGAACGGACATGCCCGCACCGTCACCTACGACGACGCCTGGCGGACCCTGACCGACACCTCACCGGCCGGCCTCACGAGCACCGCGAAGTGGAACAGCAAGGACCAGATCCTCTCGACCACGGATCCGGTCGGCGTCACGTCCACGACTCTGTACGACAGCTTGAACCGTCCCACGGACACGTACGGGCCAGCGCCCGCGACCTGTTTTGGCAGCGACTTCAAGCCGGTGGCAGGCTGTGCCATCACCCCCGGTCACTCGGCGACCAAGTACGACGAGGGCATGAACGGACTCTCGGCCGCCTGGTACGACAACGCCACGCTCACTGGCATGCCGAAAGCCCTGACGCTGGGGATCTCGACGGTGACCGACGGCATGATCGACAAAGACTGGGCAGGCCTCCCACCCGTCACGGGCATCCCGGCCACCAACTGGTCGGTGCAGCTCACCGGCACCATCACGTTCCCCACAGCCGGCCAGTACTCGTTGGAAACGTACTCCGATGACGGCACGAAAGTCTTCATTGACGACAACCTCATCATCGACTTCTGGCACCCGTCAAGCTGGTTGCCCTCCGCGCCGGGAACCTTCACCGCGACCACGCCCGGACAGACCGTGCGCATCCGCGTGCAGTACTTCCAACTCACCTCAGCATCCGCGCTGAGCCTGATTTGGCAGAAGCCCGGTGACACCGCCTACGTCAAAGTTCCCGGCACCGCGCTGAAGCCCGCGTACAACCTGACCACGGGCACGAGCACTGACGACTCCGTCGGTACCGGCGCCCCGGCGGGCGTCACGAACCAGAACGTGCCCGCGCTCACGACGGCCACGGAATACGCGACACCCTGGCTCGGACTTGCGACTGCGTCAACCCTTGACCCGGCCGGCCTGAAACTTCGCACCACCACCGGCTTCGACAGCAATCTTCGCCGCACGTCACGAGTGCTGCCCGCCGGGGTAGACGCCGGCGCCAGCGTGAGCGCCGCCGGAACCCAATCCGTGTACTACTCCGACGATGAAACCGTGGGTGCAGCCTGGTCGACCACAAGCCCGGTCTGCGGAGTGGACGCGGGCGCACGCCAGTACGGGGCCCTGAAACAGACCATTCAGCCTCCCGCCAGCGACGGATCCCGGGTGACCACCCAGTTCGTCTCTGACCTGTTCGGGCGCACCGTGGGAACCAAACGCACCGGCGACAGCGCGTGGACGTGTACCGCCTATGACGCCCGGGGCCGCCCCGTCACGACTGTGTTCCCGGACTACAACGGTGTCGCAGGGCGCACAGTGACCCGCAACTACGCCGCGGCTAACGGTGTTCTTCCGGCCGACCCGCTGACCAGCACGATCACCGACCCCGCCGGGACGTCAACCACAACCACGGACTTGCTCGGACGTGTTGTGCAATCCACCGACGTGTGGGGAGTTGTGACCACCGCCACGTACAACCTCCTCGGGCAGAGCACCACATCCCAGTTCACCGTGCCCGGTCAGGCCCCGTCGACGACGGTGCTAACTTTCAACATCAGCGGTCAGGCCGAAACGGTCACCGTCGACGGGACATTGCTCGCCGACCCCGCCTACGACACGTATGGGAGATTGAGCACGGCCGCCTACTCCAACGGGTCCAGCCTGTCCGCCATCGAGCGCGCAGCGACCGGGGCCCTCACGGGTCAGACGTGGGCATTTGCCGCACAAACCAGCTACACCGACCAGGTCAACCGCTCCCAATCCGGAAGGATCGTCGCGAACACCGTCACCGACGGGACCACTGTCAGCTCGACCTACGCATTCGACGCTGCCGGAAGACTGATCACGGCCACCCTCCCCGGCCACACACTGACCTACCAATACGCCAACACCGGGTCCTGCGGCCTCAATACGGGAGCGGGCAGAAACGGCAACCGGACGGCCAGCTCCGACCAAAGCACGGCCGGAACACGAACCACCACCTACTGCTACGACCAGGCCGACCGGCTGACGTCCAGCGGTGTCGTGGGGCCCACCGCGACCGTCTACCCCGTCGGCGCCGGTGTGCCACCGTCTGGCATCGGCTACGACTCCCACGGCAACACCACCAAACTGGCCGACCAGACACTGGCCTACGACATCGCAGACCGGCACGTCCGCACCACCCTCACCGATGGCACGGTCCTCGCTTACATCCGGGACGCGGGCGGACAGATCATCCAACGCACCGAAACACCCCCCACCGGCCCCGCAACCACGATACGTTTCGCCGCCACAGCCAACGGAGCGAGCATCATCCTGGGCGGTACGGGCATTCCAGTGCAGACCACACGCTCACTGCCCGGTGGCGCGAGCGTGGCCGCCCGCCCGGACGGAACCCAGGTGTGGTCCTACCCCAACATCCACGGGGATGTCGCGGTCACTGCCGACGAAACCGGGACCAGGACCGCAACGTACCGTTATGACCCGTTCGGGCAATCAATCGACCCACTCACGGGGCTGATCGGCACCACTGCCGCCGACGACACGTTCCCCGACAACCTCCCGGGAGTCAACGCCGCCCTGGGCTGGGTCGGAGGCGCCGGCAAACTCACCGAGCACGCCGGAACCATCGCCACCATCGAAATGGGCGCACGACAGTATGTCGCCGCCCTGGGACGCTTCCTCTCCGTCGACCCGGTCGAGGGTGGGGGTGCCAATGACTACTCATACCCGCTTGACCCGATCAACGGATTTGATCTGACGGGCAACGCGGAAGTGTGTGGAAGCTGGAACGCTTATTGCTCGCCCTACGCACGTACGACCTCGGAGGAGTGGGAGCGAGAGGCGAATTTGACCATCGCCTCCCTATTTATTCCGGGCGCTGGAGCCTTCAAGGTTGGGAGCGTGCTTCTGAAAGCGACCGCCTATCTGAAGGGAACAGAGGGCGCGGTTGAAGCTGTTTCGGCTTCGCGCCCGGTCGCCGCCATCGCAGGCCGCTTGTACACACGTTCGTGGCAGAAATCAGCCGTTGCTGACTTTGCGAGAAACGGTGCTAGATACATTCAAAACGGCACGCGCGGGTACCGCGGTGCGGCATCGAAAGGTAGATTTGGCGTCTCTTCGGACATTTCTAGGGGCATTAAGGGCCACCAAGGCTACCTCGTTTTCCACATCAATCACTAAGGTCGTCTTTATGTGGCTCGGAGAAGAATTTTGGAGAGAGCAAGGGCGCATCGCCCGACTGCATGGCGGTCCTTGGGCCGGTCGATACGCTTTCGTTTATCCTGAATTTGCGCATGACTTGTGGGTGATGGTCATCGACCCCCCGCCTACGCCAGGCGTACCGGGGGATTTTTACACAAACGGCAGTCAGTACCTGGAGACTTGCGCAGAAGAATGGCAATTCGAATGGATTGCTCTGGGACCCGCAGAGGAAGAGATTGAACGCCAGCATTTCGGTTGGCGCCCCTTGGGTCCCAAACCTGTGAAACCCGACCCTTTGGCACCGAGGGTTAAATGGTGGAGAAGGTTTCTTGCACGATTGTGAGAGCAAACCGCCACAGCCAATGGAGCGAGCATCATCCTGGGCGGCACGGGCGTCCCCGTGCAAACCACACGCTCACTGCCGGGTGGCGCGAGCGTGGCCGCCCGCACGGACGGAACCCAGGTGTGGTCCTACCCCAACATTCACGGGGATGTCGCGGTCACTGCCGACGAAAGCGGCACCAGGACCGCAGCGTACCGCTACGACCCGTTCGGGCAATCCATCGACACCCTCACGGGGCTGATCGGCACCACTGCCGCGGACGACACCTTCCCCGACAACCTCCCGGGAGTCAACGTCGCCCTGGGCTGGGTCGGAGGCGCCGGCAAACTCACCGAACACGCCGGAACCATCGCCACCATCGAAATGGGCGCACGACAGTACGTCGCCGCCCTCGGACGCTTCCTGAGTGTTGACCCGGTCGAGGGCGGCAACGCCAACGACTACGTGTGCCCAACGGACCCCATCAACAATTTCGACCTCACAGGGAATTTCGTCGAAGTTCTAGTTGCTATGGCAGTATTTGGCGGAGCTGATTTCTGGAATCCCGTGGGTTGGGTGGTCCTTGCCGCAGTCGTTGTTGTTGGAGCCGTCTACCTCGGCAGCCTTGCGGTTGAAAACGCACAACGCGCAAACGTCATGACAATGGGGCACAAGCCGAAGGCGCCGCGGGCAGCCGCAAATTCTAAAGGTCATGACACCACCAAGAATGGCAAGAGTGGTTCAGACAGGCATACAAAGCGCGACGGGCACGGCGGGGCGAAAAAATTCAACAACCCCAACAAACGAAAAGACCCAAAGTAGGAGGTGGCAAGCAGTGACGGATAACTCAGACAAAGATCTGGTGGAGCGTGGCAACGATGCCGCAGATCGCGGTGATCACACGGAGGCCATTCGGCTCTTCGAGCGCGCGGTCAAGGACGGTGAGAGTTGGGCCGCTCTCAATTTGGGCAACAGTTTCTTAGCCACGGGAGATGTACAACAGGCGATCCGCGCTTACGAGCGCGGTTGGCAAGCTGGTGACCGAGACAGCGGGCTGAGTCTCGCTCAGGTCCTTGAAGACCAGGGGGGTGTTGATCGGGCAATTGATATTTATCGCCACCTGGTCGAGCTGGGCGACCAGCGTGCACGAGTAAATTTGGCGTGGCATCTTCGCCAGCAGGGGGCGACCGACGAAGCTTCGGACCTACTCCGCGTCGTCATGCAACACGAAGGTGAAGCTGGCGATGCAGCTGCTGGAATGCTCGGAACATGGGAATTGAGTTTGGGACATGTTGATATCGCGGAGCCGCTGCTCCGTCGGGGTGCAAATTCCTACCCCACGGCTCGAGCTGATCTTGCCGAAGTGGTGCTTTCTCAGGGAGATTTGGACGGCGCCGAAGCGCTCTACTCTGCGGGAATTGAGGCGGGGGAACTGGACAGCATGATTCCGTATGCGAACCTCCTCGAACGTCGCGGCGAGATTGAGAAAGCCGAGAGCATCCTTCGCACCGCGTCTGAACTTGGAGACAGAAATGCGTCATACAACTTGTCCAGGCTTCTGAGGGACGCCGAGAAAGTAGATGAGGCCGACCGTTTTCTGCGGCTTGCGGCCGAGCGTGGCGATAGGTTTGCTCTGCGTGACATGGCGACGGACGAGACTACGAAGAAAAGTTGAGGAAACGCAGCGTGATTTACACTCGCGGCGCGTGTCTGACCAACGCCAGCTAGGACGTCGCTACGAATACGGGCAAGAGCGATAAATGACACACGACACACGCCCGGCACTATCGGTGGCATTAGCGTCGAGGAAAGACTGATCGTTCAATCAAATTGACCCGAAAGGGCAGGTTACGTGTGACTATCGTGGACGAAAATGATCATGACGACGATGACAATGAGCAGTGGACTCCGGCAGCGCTCGATGCGCTACAGACGGCCACGCGGCACTTGGTGGAGACGCTCTCACAACACAATGCGGCCCTAAACGAATCCATCGACAACGAGTCCTCAACGTTTCCCGACGGATGGTTTGAGGCCGTAGCGGCCGCGGGGCTGAAATATGCGGAAGCTCATTTTGAGCTGACCGGCACAAGCGGCCCGTTTGCCTTGTTCCACGAATTTGAGGACGAGGACGAGGACGACGACGAAGAGGAGGACGACATGGCCGCTGTCACGGACGACGGACAGATCATTAGCGTGCTTCAACGGTCGGACTACCGTGTAGTCCACGAGGCCAACGTGATCGCTGCTGGACGAGACGAACTCCTCGGTGCGCTGTGCGAAGAGAGCCGACGAACTCAGGCAGCATCGCGAGTCGAAAGTCTCGGAACCGCGCTCTATGAATTCGCCCACGTGCGCGGGTGGCATTCACTAACGGATATGTCCGGGTTGGACGCTATCGGATCAGTCATTCGCGTCATCGCGCAAGCATCAGAGTCGCCGAGCATTGTCGATGAATTTGAAGAGGAGCCGTTTATTGTTGCCGGCTCGTCGGTGTTCACCGAAGAGAACGTTTACTTTGACCGAGACTAGGTGAGTGTCAACCGCTGGGGAGAGCTCGAGCAGGGCAGAGGTGACGATGATGTCGAGTCGGGTCTGGACCGAAATCAGAGATGTTCTATGGGAATGGGATCCCATTACCGTTAGCGAGCATCGGGTCGAGGCAGCGAGTGAGTACGACGACCTTGCCTCTTCGCGCAACGGCTTTGTATACCTTCAGCAGCAAGCAAGTGTTAGTCAAGCGAATCTCGGCGTCGCGGCGGGCGTGGACGCTGGGCTGGCATTCAATACTTGGTCGCAACAGGCCGCCAATCTATCGGGCTTGCTGCAATGAACCAAATGCCGAACCGGCGGATCGGCACCACTGCCGCCGACGACACGTTCCCCGACATCCTCCCGGGAGTCGACGCTGCCCTGGGCTGGGTCGGAGGAGCCGGCAAACTCACCGAGCACGCTGGAACCATCGCCACCATCGAGATGGGCGCACGACAGTTCGTCCCAGCGCTCGGACGGTTCCTGAGTGTTGACCCGGTCGAAGGCGGAGTGAGCAACGCGTACGACTATCCGGCAGATCCGGTCTAGGCATGTGGCTAGGGGAAGAATTCTGGGGACTTCAAGGACGCGTTGCGCGGATCACCGCCGGTCCTTGGGCTGGCAGGTACGCCTACATTTATCCTGAGTTCGTCGACGACTGGTGGGTGATGGTCATAAGCCCGTCCCCGAGCCCTACGGCGCCCGGTGAAGTGTTCATCGATGACGGCAGCTATCTTGAGGACCGCGCTCGAGAATGGCAGTTTGAGTGGGTTCCCCTCGGGCCCGAGGAGGAAGCGTTGGAAAAGTTGCATTTCGGTCGGCGTCCGTTGTCCGCGGCCAGGCGAAACAAGCGCCGATGGAAGCGTCGGCAATGAATTTGGACGGCACCGACACATTCCACGGTGGTTGTTCGCCAACCTCAGCACTGGGATGGCGAATTAGTTCACGTTGAGCCGTCGAATTTCAAGGAAGCATCACTGGAGCTTTCGCGTGTCTCAGTTACGTTTGGCGCAACAGGCCTTGCCGTTCCGTGGCTCCTCCCGGTCGCGGAGCCGCTCGCGGTTGTGTCGGGACTCAGTGCCACTGGGCTCAACTGCGCTTCCTCAAATTGGGTCGGCCTCGATTGTGTTGCGGACACTATAAGCAACATTTCGCCCAGTAAAATGTTCACCACAACTAAGTAGTGAGGTTCAGACATGAATGCCATTGAACCTCCTGAAGCGGCGGCCGGAGGAAGATCCAAAGTGCCCGCAAGAAGACGACGGGTTACGTCCCGGTGAGTGGTGTGGTTTCCCACTCTTGAGCGTTGCTTCGTCAACGTAAAGAGCCACCGTGGGA
>NZ_JASJXJ010000062.1:0-19824 GCF_035018685.1 Cryobacterium sp. RTC2.1 | reverse complement strand
CGCGCACGCCGCGCCCGCACGTCCTCACTCGCACCCCACCCCCTCTCGAAGCGGAGAATGTAGTCATGTCACTGGTTGCCGGAGTCGATTCCTCGACCCAAAGTTGCAAGGTCGTCGTTCGTGACACGGAAACCGGTGCGCTCGTTCGCAGCGGTCGCGCCGTGCATCCGGAGGGGACCGAGGTCGACCCACAGAAGTGGTGGGAGGCCCTGCAGGCCGCCGTCGCCGACGCCGGCGGACTGGGCGATGTCGCAGCGATCTCGATCGCGGCCCAGCAGCACGGCATGGTCGTCCTCGACATCGACGGCCGCGTTATCCGCCCGGCCCTGCTCTGGAACGACACCCGTAGCGCCCCCGCAGCCGCAGAGCTGATCGACGAGGTCGGCGCCGCCGAATACGCCCAGCGCACCGGCCTCGTGCCGGTCGCGTCGTTCACAGCGACGAAGCTGCGCTGGCTGCGCGACGCCGAACCGGGCAACGCCGCGCGCGTCGCCGCGGTCGCGCTCCCCCATGACTGGCTCACCTGGCGGCTGCGCGGCTTCGGCCCGGCCGACGAGAGCCCTCTCGGCCCCGACCTGACGGCGCTGACCACGGACCGCTCCGATGTGAGCGGCACCGGCTACTGGTCGCCGATCACGGGCGACTACGACCTCGACCTCTTCGAGCGCGCCCTCGGGCACGCGGCCGTGCTGCCGCGCGTGCTCGGCCCGGGTGAGATCGCCGGAGAGACGGTCGCACTCAGCCTCGCCTCCCCTGACGAATTCGACGGAGATCGTGCCGATTCGACACCTGAGACGACCAGTGCATCGTTCACCGACCTGGAATCCCCGTCGAATTGGGTACCCGCCGGCATCGTCGTCGGCGTCGGCGCCGGCGACAACGCGGGCGCCGCCCTCGGCCTCGGAGCGGGCGACGGCGACGTCATCGTATCGATCGGCACGAGCGGCACCGTCTTCGCGGTGACCGCGACCCCGGCAACGGATGCCACGGGCACGGTCGCGGGGTTCGCCGACGCGAGCGGGCTCTTCCTTCCGCTCGTCGCGACGCTCAACGCCGCGCGCGTGCTCGACGCGGTGCGCGGACTCCTCGGCGTGGACCACGACGAGCTCGGCCGACTCGCCCTCGAGGCGGAGGCCGGCGCGAACGGCCTCGTGCTCCAGCCCTATTTCGAAGGCGAGCGCACCCCGAACCTGCCCAACGCGACCGCGACCCTCTTCGGGCTCACCCTCGCCTCGACCACCCGGCCGAACCTCGCCCGCGCGGCGATCGAAGGCCTGCTCTGCGGGCTCGCCGACGGCCTCGAGGCCGTGCGCGGCCAGGGTGTCGTCGTCTCCCGGGTGCTCCTGATCGGCGGCGCGGCGCAGAACCCGGCCGTCCGCGGCATCGCGGCGCAGCTCTTCGACAACCCCGTCGTCGTTCCGGCCCCTGGCGAGTATGTCGCCGACGGCGCAGCCGTGCAGGCGGCGTGGGCGCTGACGGGAGCGCGACCGGAGTGGCGCATCTCGCTCGCGGCGGAGCCGGCGATCGACTTCCGCCCCGTCATCCGCTCGCAGTACGCCGCCCACCGCGTCTGACCCACCTGCTCCGACCCACCCCGCCTGCCGGGTCAGAGCGCGCTGATCCGCCAGCTCGCCTCGTGGGTGTCTCCTGGCGCCAGACGCACGAGGTCGATGCCGGAGTTGAACGCGTCAGGAGGGCACGTCATCGGTTCCACCGCGAGGCCGAGCCGGGTGACCCCTGGCAGCGGCAGGTCCGCGGTGTGCACTTGCAGCCACGGGCATTCCGGCCCGAAGCTCATGGCCACACCGCGTCCGTCGGCCTCCCGCAGTTCGAGTGTCGCGCGCCCGCCGGAGTCCTGGATGATGCCCGTGAACGCGTGGTCGATCTCCGTCGCACCCAGCACCCGGGGCTCCCGGAAGTCGAAGGCACCGTCGCCGGCCGCGACGTCGACGACTCCGACCGGCAGCAGCCGGTCCGGTGTGACCTCGAGGAACCGGTCGGCCGGAAGCCTGAGCGTCCAGCTGTCCAGCGGGGAATCCCCCGCGCGCAGGTACGGATGCGGGCACACGCCATACGGCGCCGTGCCCGCTCCGGAGTTGCACACCTCGATCGTGGTCGTCAGTCCATCCGCGGCGAGCGCGTACCGGGCCGTGAAGTCGAGCTGGAAGGGATAGCCGGGACCGGCGGGCAGCCTGAGTCCGAGCACGACCTCGCCGCGAGCGTGCGCGAGCAGCCGCCAGGCCCGGTCGAACACGAGCCCGTGCAGCGCGCAGTCCCGCGACGGCTCGTTGACCGGCACGTGCACGGCCACTCCGTCTACCGGGTAGCGACCGTCCGCGATCCGGTTGGGCCAGGGTGCCGCGAGAGCGCCGCGGAAGCCGACCATGGCCTCGTCCCGGTCAAAGCTCACGACCAGGTCGCGCCCCTCGTACTGCAGCAGGCGCAGGCACGCGCCGATCTCGGTCACGACCGCGCGGTAGCCGTGTCCCGCGATCTCGTACTGCTCGCCGCTCGGCGCGGGGTTGGGTCCCGCCGTCGTGGTCTCGCTCGTCATGATTCCTGTCCTCGCTCTTCGGATGCCCCGGGCACGGTCACCGGTTCGCGCGATTCCGAGGACTCACGCTCGATCACCCGGAAGTCGGCCAGGAACTCTCTCGGCGCCTCCGGGGCGGTGGCATTGATCCGTTCGAGCAGCACCCGCACGGCGGTCTCGGCGATCTCTGCCCTCCCGGGATCGACCGTCGAGAGCGTCGGAAGGCTGTACCGGGTCTCGTCGAGATCGTCGAAGCCCATCAGCGCCACGTCCTCCGGGATGCGCAGCCCAGCCTGCTGGAGCACGCGCATGGCGCCGAGGGCCAGGGTGTCGTTGAGTCCGAACACGGCGTCGAACTCCACGCCGGAGGCGAGCAGCTCCCGCGTCGCTGTGGCGCCGTTCGAGCGGTGCCACAGGGTCGTGAACCCGATCAGGGCGGGGTCGAAGGGAATTCCGGCGGCCTCGAGGGCCTCCCGGTACCCGCGCAGGCGCAGGCCGGCCGAGCCGATCACTTCGCCCTCGTGCGCACCGACCACCGCGATCCGGCGCCGTCCCCGCCGGATCAGGTGTTCGGTCGCCGCCCTCGCGGCATCGACGTTGCGCATCGTGACGTGGTCGGTCGGCCCGTTGAAGATCCGCTCCCCGAGCAGCACGAGCGGGTAGCCGACCCGCAGGAAGTCCGCGTCGTCGTTGCCCATGCCGAGAGGGCTGAAGATCAGGCCGTCGGTGAGCTGGCGCCGGGGGCTCGAGAGCAGGCCGATCTCCCGGTCCCGGTCTCCCCCGGTCTGTTCGATCAGGACGGTGACGCCATGGCGCTCCGCCGAGCGGATCACGGCATCCGCGAGCTCGGCGAAGTAGCTCAGGGACAACTCGGGGAGGGCGAGGCCGATCATGCCCGTCCGTCCGGAACGCAGGCTGCGTGCCGAGAGATTGGGGTGGTAGTCGAGCTCGGCGATGGCCTCGAGCACCCGCTGTTTGGTGGCGGGGCGGATGTGGGGGTGATCGTTGATCACGTTGGAGACGGTCTTGATCGAGACTCCGGCGATTTGTGCCACATCGTGCAGTGTTGCCGCCATGGAGCCCCTTCCGATTCGGGCGACGTTCGCAGCAGCGTTCGTCTCCTCGCATAGTACAACGTTGTATGGCAGGCGGTGGGCGGGATCCGGCCTGATCACGGCAGCCTGTAACGATCTGGGTCAGACCGCTTGACAAATCGATGTCCGCCTCGACAGAATCTAGTTACATCGTTTACTTACAACGATGTAAACGATGCGATCGGCTCAGCGGATCCCGTCGCCAATACCGAGACAAGGGTGTCTGCACACCGGGAATGGACCAACACAAGTGAAAAAGATTCTGGCAACGGGGGGCGTCGCCATCATGCTCGCCGCAACGCTCAGCGGCTGCTCAACCGGGGCGGCCGAAGCAAGCTGCCAAAACAAGATCGTCAACTCTGCCGCAACCGTGGTCAACGTCTGGGCGTGGTATCCCGAATTCGAATCGGTCGTCGACCTGTTCAACAACACGCATGACAAGGTGCAGGTCTGCTGGACCAACGTCGGTGCGGGCAATGACGAGTACACCAAGTTCTCGACGGCCATCGAGGCCGGCTCGGGTGCTCCCGATGTCATCATGCTCGAGACCGAGGTCGTGCAGAGCTACATCCCGCGGGACGCCCTCGCCGACCTGACGAGTTACACGGCCGACATCAAGCAGAACTACTCCGAGGGCGCCTGGGCCGACGAGTCCAGCGGGGCAGGCGTCTACGCCATCCCCGTCGACGGCGGACCGGTCGGCATGCTCTATCGCAAGGACATCTTCGACAAGTACGGCATCGCGGTTCCGACGACCTGGGAAGAATACGCGGCCGCCGCGCAGGCCCTCAAGGATGCCGGATCGACCTCGATGATCACCGACTTCGCCGGCAATGGCCGGGCATACCAGCAGGCGCTCTTCGCGCAGGCCGGCTCGATTCCCTATACCGTCGACGGAACGAACGTCACGGTCGACCTGAACGACGCCGCGAGCCTCAAGGTCCTCACCTACTGGCAGGACCTGGTCTCCAAGGGCCTTGTCGGCACAGAGGACGCGTCGACGACCGACTACAACACGCACCTCGTCGACGGCACATACGCTTCGACGATCGCGGCGGCCTGGCTGCCCGGCTACCTCGCCGGGTTCACCGGCGCCGAGAGCGGTGCCGTCTGGCAGGCTGCCCCGATCCCGCAGTGGGCAGGCGAAACGCCCAAGCAGGTCAACATTGGCGGATCGGCCTTCTCGGTGACGAGCCAGGCCAAGGACAAGGATGCCGCCGCGACCGTCGCGAAGGACATCTTCGGAACCGAAGAGGCCTGGAAGCTCGGCATTGAAAAGGCCGCACTCTTCCCGCTCTGGAAGCCGATCCTGACCTCCTCGTACTTCACCGATCGCGCCTACGACTTCTTCGGCGGCCAGCAGATCAACAAGGACGTCTTCCTCGCCGCCGCGAACGACTACAGCGGCTTCCAGGTCAGCCCGTTCCAGAACCTCGCGTACGACAAGCTCACCGAGGCCGTCAACTCGGTCTCGAGCGGTGCCGCCACGCCGGCGGATGCCCTCGCGACGTACCAGAAGGCCGTCACGGAGTACGCGACCTCACAGGGGTACACGGTCAAATAACCCGGACCCACGGTGGTGGGGGGGGGGGGCGCCCCCCCCCCCCCCCCCCCCCCCCGGCCCCTGGAAAGGAACAATGTTGTCCTCAACCATCGAGAGACGCTCCGTCACCCCGGACCGTGCTTTCCTGAAAAAACCCGGCCGGCTCGGATCGGGCGTCAGCGCCCGGCGTGCACGCTGGGGGTGGCTCTTCGTGGCCCCCTTCGCCGTCTTCCTGGTGCTCTTCCTCCTCACGCCCCTCGTCTACGCCTTCATCCTCAGTCTGCAGAACAAGACCGTGGCAACGGGCACGCACTGGGTCGGCCTCGACAACTACGCCAAGGCCTTCACCGATCCTCTCTTCCTCGAGGGTGTCTGGCTCGTCGTGCGGTTTTCGATCATCCTGATCCCGATCCAGATGCTCGTCTCGCTCGGCGCTGCCCTGCTGCTCGACTCGATCACGAGCCGGTTCTCCAAGTTCTCCCGGCTGATGATCTTCGTTCCCTACGCGGTTCCCGCCGTGATCGGCGCCCTGATGTGGGGCTTCCTCTACAGCCCGAGCTTCGGCCCCGCCGCAGAGGTCGCCGGCTGGTTCGGCCTCAACGCGCCGCAGTTGCTGTCGCCGGACAACATCTTCGGCAGCCTCGTGAACGTCGTGACCTGGCAGTGGGCCGGCTACTACATGATCATCATCTACGCGGCGCTCCAGGGCATCGACACCTCGATCTATGAGGCGGCCAAGATCGACGGCGCCAACGCCTGGCAGACCGCGCTCCGGATCAAGATCCCGATGATCTCGTCCTCGCTCGTCCTGATCCTGGTCTTCGCCCTGATCGGAACCCTGCAGTTCTTCACGGAGCCCCAGATCCTGCGGAGCATGGCGTCGGGATCGATCACCGCCTCGTACACGCCGAACATCTACGCATACACGCTCGCGTTCTCCTATTCGCAATTCAACTACGCCTCGGCGATCTCGTTCGCCCTCGGGCTCGTCGTCTTCGTGGGCTCCTATATCTTCCTGCACTTCACCCGTAAAAAGAGCGGACTGAACTCATGACCGTGCTCGTTTCGACCACCTCACCGCGACCGGAGAAGCGGCGGTCCCATGCCTCCCGCGAGGCCAGCCGGGCCGGCGGGCGTCGCGTCCTGCCGCACCTCGTCCTCGTCGGCCTCATCCTCTATTTCGCGCTTCCGTTCTGGTGGCTCATCGTCGCGAGCACCAAGGACCAGGCGACGCTCTTCAGCGGCGACACGAGCCCGCTCTGGTTCGGGAAGTTCAACCTGATCGACAACATCCAGCTGTTGTTCACGTACTCGAACGGGCTGTACTGGCACTGGCTCGGCAACTCGTTCCTCTACGCCCTCACCGGCGGCATCGGCGCGACCGTCATCTCGGTGCTCGCCGGCTACGGCTTCGCGCAGTACCGCTTCGCCGGGCGCACCCCGTTCTTCGCCCTGGTGCTCGGTTCGGTCATGGTCCCCGCGACGGCCCTCGTCATCCCGATGTTCGTGATGTTCAGCGCGACCCACCTGACGAACACGATGTGGGCGGTGATCCTGCCGTCCATGCTCAATCCCTTCGGCGTTTACCTGATGCGGGTCTACACCCAGGATGCGATCCCGGACGAGATGATCGACGCCGCAAGGATGGACGGGGCCGGCGAGTTGCGGATCTTCTTCCGCGTCGCACTCCCCCTGCTCCGCCCGGCCCTCGTCACCGTGCTGCTGCTCAGCGTCGTCGGCACCTGGAACAACTATTTCCTGCCGCTCGTGATGTTCTCCAACCCGAACCTGTTCCCCGTCACGGTCGGGCTCGGCGCCCTGCAGACCCAGGCCGGCGTCAACACCGGCGGGCAGTCGCTCTGGACCATCGTCATCGTCGGAGCACTGGTCTCCGTGATCCCGCTCATCATCGCCTTCCTCACGCTGCAGAAGTACTGGCAGGGCGGGCTCTCCCTCGGCAGCGTCAAGTAAGCATCCGCACCTCTTCCACCCATCTCGATTCCAAAGGACTTTCCTCGCGTGACACAGGCAACAATCGTCATCGACCGCTCAGCCGTCGTGGCACCCATCAACCGCCGGATCTTCGGTTCCTTCGTCGAACATCTCGGCCGGTGCGTGTATGACGGCATCTATGAACCCGGCCACCCGACCGCCAACGCCGACGGGTTCCGGCTCGACGTCGTCGACCTCGTCAAGGAGCTCGGCTCGACGACCATCCGCTACCCCGGCGGCAACTTCGTCTCCGGGTACAAGTGGGAGGACGGCGTCGGACCGCGCGCGGACCGACCGGTGCGCCGAGACCTCGCCTGGCACTCGCTCGAGAGCAACCAGGTCGGCCTCGAGGAGTTCGCCCGCTGGTGCGCCCTGACGGACTCCGAGCTGATGATGGCCGTCAACCTCGGCACCCGCGGCATCGACGCCGCCCTCGACCTTCTCGAATACGCCAACCAGCCCGACGGGACCGCGCTCAGCGAGCAGCGAATCCGGAACGGCGCGGTCGAGCCGTACGACATCCGGATGTGGTGCCTCGGCAACGAGATGGACGGACCCTGGCAGATCGGCCATATGTCTGCCGACGACTACGGGAAGATCGCGGCTCGCACCGCATCCGCCATGAAGACCGCGGACAAGAGCCTCGAGCTCGTCGTCTGCGGCTCCTCCGGTTCTGCGATGCCGACCTTCGGGGAGTGGGAGCGGGTCGTGCTCGAGCACAGCTACGAGTACGTCGACTACGTCTCCTGCCACGCCTATTACCAGGAGCGCAAGGGAGACCTCGCTTCGTACCTCGCGTCCTCCCTCGAGATGACCTATTTCATCGAGACGGTGAAGGCCACGGCGGACCACGTCAAGTACAAGCTCCGCAGCGAGAAGACCATCCAGCTCTCCTTCGACGAGTGGAACATCTGGTACCTCGACGAGCACCAGGCCTCGGAGGAGGTCAACGAGGAGTGGCGCCACGCGCCGCGGCAGCTCGAGGACGTCTACTCCGTCGCCGACGCCGTCGTGCTCGGCAACCTGCTGATCACGCTCCTGCAGAACCACGACAGGGTCGGATCCGCTTCTCTCGCGCAGCTCGTCAACGTCATCGCGCCGATCATGACCGAGCCGGGCGGGGCGAGCTGGCGCCAGACCACGTTCTTCCCGTTTTCGGTGACCTCGAGGCTCGCCCGCGGCGTCGTGCTGAAGCCCCGGATCGATGCCGGGACCTATGACACGGCCCTCTACGGTGCAGCGCCCCTCGTCGACGCCGTCGCGACCTTCGATGCCGAGACGGGCGCATCCGCCGTCTTCCTCGTGAACCGCAGCCAGACGGAGTCGATCGAGGTGTCGATCGACGTCTCCGGCCTCGACGCGACGCTCCTCACCGAAGCGGTCACCCTGCACGATGCGGATGTCTACGCCAGGAACACACTCGCCGACCAGAATCGGGTCGGCCTGAAGCCCCTCGACGGCGTGCTGCTCACCGAAGGGGTCCTCACCGTCATCCTGCCGCCGGTCTCGTGGTCGGCACTCGCGCTGAACTAGGTTCCGAACGCCCGGCAGCCACTGCCGGCAGGCAGAATTCCCCCCGGTCGCCCCGCAACCGGGGGGGAATTCCCGGTTCCGCAGGAGAGTCTCAGGCCCGCACACGCCTTCCCCGCGCCCGGCGTGCCACAATGACAAGCACCTGCCGAACCGCGACCCGAACCGCGAACCGGCCCGCCAGTCCCCAGGAAGGGGATGGACCGATGAGTCCGTCATCCAGGCTACCCACCCTGCTCGACGTGGCCACCGCGGCTGGCGTGTCCCTCGCCACCGCGTCGCGTGCCCTGAACGGCAGCACCCGCACCGTCAACGGGGACTACCGCGACCGGGTCTTCACGGCCGCCGCCCAGCTCGGCTACACCCCCAACCTCTCGGCGCAGGCCGTTGCCACGGGAAGCACCCGGACGGTCGCCCTTGTCGTCACCGACATCGCGGACCCGCGCGACGCATTCCTGGCATCCGGCGTGATCGACGCGGCAGCGGATGCCGGACTCACCGTCACGGTGACCGTCACGGCAGGCGATCCCGACCGTGAACTCGCACTCGTCCGATCCCTGCGCGGGCAGCGCCCCCGGATCCTGATCCTCGCCGGACCGCCGTTCCCCGATGGCGCGGACGGCACTCCGCTCACGGACGAGCTGCGCTCCTTCGAGGCCGGCGGCGGCCGGGTGATCGTGCTCGGCGAGCGTTCCCTCGGCTTCGCGACCGTGCCACGCGGCGAGATCGGCTCCGAGGCGGGGCCGGAGTCCCTCGCCGCCGTCGGCCGCGCGGCCGTCGCACGAGCGCTCGTCCCTCCGGTCCCCGGGCCCGGAACGCCAGCCGGGACCGTCGCGAGCTGACTCCGGCCGGTCCCCGGCCAGTACAGTAGGGCCGTGAACGACTACACGGCACCCGACTTCGCACGCACGCCCATCGACGAGGAATCGGCGGCCCTGCTCGCGATCGGCGGCCTCGAACTGCGCCTGATCGACGCCGCAGACACCGAGGCCCGGCGACACTGGCACCGCGCGACAGCGCGCGGCTTCCACGATGGCGCGCCCGACGACAACGAACTCGTCCGCCGCCTGGCGAACACCGCAGGGGATCGCGTCACGGCCGTCCTCGACGCGACCGCTGCCGATCCGCTCACCCCGGTCGCGACGGTGCGGTCCTGGCCGATGGGCCTGAGCGTCCCCGGCGGCGGCACACTGCCCGCCTGGGCGATCAGCTCGGTCACCGTCTCGCCGACGCACCGCCGCAGAGGCCTCGCCCGCGCCCTGCTCACCGCCGAGCTCCGCACCGCGCACGGGCTCGGCCTGCCACTCGCCATGCTCACCGTGTCGGAGGCCACTATCTACGCGCGGTACGGGTTCGGGCCGGCCGCGCACCAGGCGAGCATCACCATCACCACCGGCGACGCCCGGCCGGCCCCGGCGGCCCCGGCGGGCACGGGGCGGCTGCACTTCGTCTCCCCCGAATCGCTGCGCCACGACGCCCCGGCGATCTTCGAAGCCGCCAGAAGGCGCGGCGCCGGTGACGTCGACCGTCGCGACAGCCTCTGGGACCAGATCCTCGGATTCACGACCCCCGCGTTGGCCGAGCCGTCCGAGGCGGCAGCCCCGGCCCCGACGACCGCCGCCACCCCGACGCGGCAGACGGTGCGCTTCGACGACCCGACAGGCCGACCGCAGGGATTCGCGGTCTACAGCGTCACGCTCGAGGGCGACGCCTACCCTGGTCGGCTCGACGTCGTCGACCTGGTCGCGGCGACCGACGCGGCATACACAGCACTCTGGCGCTTCCTGCTCGACCTCGACCTCATCGGAGAGGTCTCCGCCCCGCTCCGGAGTATCGCGGAGCCCCTCGTCTGGCAGCTCGAGAACCCCCGGGCCGTGCGCGCCTCCGCCGAACGCGACCACCTCTGGCTGCGCCTCCTCGACGTGCCTGCCGCACTCGAGCACCGCCGATACGCCGCACCGGGCGTCTTCCTCCTCGATGTCTCCGACGACCTCGGCATCGCAGGGGGCGAGTTCCTGCTCACTGTCTCTCCAGACGGTGCAGGCTCGGCGCATCCGCTCGCCGCGGGCGAGGCCAGCCCGGCGGGAGCGGCCCACCTCAGCCTCTCGGTCGCCGCCCTCTCCGCCCTCTACCTGGGCGGCCCGAGCGCCGTCGTGCTGAGCCGCGCCGGCAGGGTCACCGAGCACACGGAGGATGCCGCGACGCAGGTCGACGCCGCATTCCGCTCCGGGCAGCCGCCGCACCTCAGCACCTGGTTCTAACCCTCCTCACAGCTGGCTCCCAGCCCGATGGCACGGGGCGTGGAGGTGGACGGCCTAACCTAGATTCGATAAGTCACTCGCGACGAAACGGTGTACAGGGTCTATGAACAGCAACCTCCCCGGCAAAGGCACGCCCCCGAAGAAGGACCGCCGCGATGCGGCACGGGAGAGCGCCCGCTTGATGCGTGAAGCCCAGCAGAAGAAGGACAAGCGAAACAAGCTGTTCCTGCGCGGCGGCATCGGTGCCGGACTGGTTGCGATCGCCGTCGTCGTCGCCCTCGTCATCGTGAACAGCAACGGCCCCGCGGCCGCCGGCCCGCTGAACATGGCCAGCGATGGGGTCCTGCTCACCGGCGACGGAACGACCATCACCGCCGTCCCGACGGCCGCCCTCGCCGCGGACGCCACGCCGGTCGCGACCGACCAGACCAAGCTCACGAGCACTGCGAACATCGTCGTCTACGCCGATTACCTGTGCCCCTATTGCGGCCAGTTCGAGACCACCAACGGCACCGCGATCAACTCCTGGGTCACCGCGGGCAACGCGACGCTCGAGTACCACCCGATCTCCATCCTCGACGCCAACTCGGCCGGGACGAAGTACTCGACCCGGGCAGCGAACGCCGCCGTGTGCGTAGCCAACTACCAGCCCGCCGCATTCCCGGCCGTCAACGCCGCCCTGTTCGCCCAGCAACCCGCTGAGAGCACCGCCGGCCTGACGGATCAGGAACTTGTGAGCCTGGTCACGACCGCGGGAGCCACGGACGCCGGCATCACGAAGTGCATCACTGACGGTGCCTTCAAGTCCTGGGTCGGCAATGCGACCAAGCGCGCCCTCGCCGGCCCGCTGCCCAACTCGACGACCCTCACCAAGGTCGCCGGAACCCCGACCGTGCTCGTCAACGGCGTCGCCTACACCGGCTCCCTGACCGACGCGACGGTGTTCTCCACCTTCGTCCAGGACCAGGTCACCGCAGCCGCCAAGAAGTAGGCGGCCGCTGGTGCAGCCACCGGGCCGAAAACAGCCGGGCACGACCGACCTCGGGGTGTTCGGCGAGACCGTCGACGACGAGACGCGGTGCGTTCACTACAACACGGCGGCGGATGTCGTCGCGATCCGGTTCTACTGCTGCCGCCGGTTCTACCCCTGCCACCTCTGCCACGCCGCCGCGGCCGATCATGCGGCGCGGCAGTGGCCGGTCGCGCTCTGGGCGGAGCAGGCGATCCTCTGCGGAGCCTGCCTCCGCACCCTGAGCATCACCGACTACCGTGCCGCGACACGCTGCCCGCACTGCGCGGCGCCCTTCAACGACGGATGCCGGGCGCACGCCCACCTCTACTTCGAGGCGCCCAGCCCCTGACCCCGTTCTCCATCTGAAGTGTCGCAGATCGACGTTCCCGAGGCCCGGGAACGTCGATCTGCGACACCTCAGCGCCGTCAGCGCGTGGGGGGTCAGCGCGTGAGGCCGGCGGGCAGCGCGGAGTTCAGGTCGGCGACGAGGTAGAGGCGCTGTGTCGCGCGGGTCATGGCGACGTACAGCGATCCGGCCCCGCGCTCCGAGGCGGCCACGATGCCTGCGGGATCCACGACGATCACGGCGTCGAACTCGAGGCCCTTCGCGTCGCGAGGCCCGAGGAGTGCGATCTCCCTGCCGAGCCCGAGGGCGCCGAGACCGACCCGGTCCCCGAACTCCGCCGAGAGCTCCGCCCCGACGGCCTCAAGCGCCGCATCGGCAGCGATCACGGCGAGGGTACCGCCCGCACGCAGCGCGCGCTCGCGGTGAACCGCTGCCGCGACATCCGCTTCGACGGTTATCGGCCACTCACTCGCGCGAACCGCCCGCGAGGGCGTCACCGGCAGCCCGTGCGCGATCGCCATCTCCTCGGCCGCGGTCGCGATCTGGCGGGGTGTGCGATAGTTCACGGTCAGTTCCTCGAGGCGCCAGCGCCCGGCCTCGAGGGAGGCGTCGAGAATGGGCGCGAGGGCCTCCTTCCAGCTGCCCGATGCCGAGGCGGATGCGGCCTGCGCGATATCGCCGACGACCGTGAACGACCGGCGCGGCCCCCGGCGCAGCAGCAGCCGCCACTGCATCGGCGAGAGTTCCTGTGCCTCGTCGACGACGACGTGGCCGTATGTCCAGGTGCGGTCGACGGCCGCACGCTCGGCGGTCGTGGCCCGGTCGCCGAGCTCGGCGAAGTTGTCTGCCAGGGCGCGTGCGTTGACGAGACCCTTCACGTCCATGTTCGCGATTGCGAGTTCGGCATTCTCGATGTCGCGTTTGCGCTGTTCCTTCTGTTCGCGCTTCTGGGCGGCGTCGACGACGTTGTACTCGCCGAGGTGCTCGGCCGCCTCGTCGAGCAGCGGGATATCGGCGATCGTGAACTCGGCGTCCCTGGCCCTGTGCAGGAGCGCCCTCTGCTCCGCGCTCCAGCCCGGGGTGAGCTCGGCGAGCCATTGCGGGCGCGCGTAGAGATCCTGCACGAGCTTCTCGGGGGTGAGCGGCAGCCACGCGGTGTTGAGCGCGACGCGCACGTCCTGGGCGAGCCGCAGGTCTTCGCGCAGCATCGGCAGGTCGGACTCGTCCATCGAGGCGCCGCCCTGCTGCAGCTGGCGCAGCCAGTCGCGCGCGAGCGCGCCGATCGCGGTCTTCACGAAGGTGACCCTCGCGAGGTTGTGCGGCTTGCCGCCCTCGCGCGCCTTGGCGATCGCGTTCGCCACGAGCTGCGGGGCCAGGGTGATCTTGTCGCCGTTGACCTCGAGCTGACGGGTCCCCACCGGGATCCGCTGCCGGGAGCGCACCGCATGGGCGATGAGCGCGGCCATGAAAGCCTGGCCCTTGAGCGCCGCGACGGCGGGGACGTCCTCGCGGGTCGCCTCGACGCCCGGGTACAGCTGTCCAACGCTTGAGAGAACCACCCCGGTCTCGCCAAGCGACGGCAGCACCGCCTCGATGTACTGCAGGAACGAGCGGGACGGCCCCACGATGAGCACCCCGTTGTGCTTCAGGCGATCGCGATGCGTGTAGAGCAGGTACGCCGCACGGTGCAGCGCGACGGCGGTCTTCCCCGTCCCCGGCCCGCCCTGGACGACGAGCACTCCGGCGAGGTCAGAGCGGATGATCCGGTCCTGTTCCGCCTGGATGGTCGCGACGATGTCGGGCATGTGCCCGGTGCGCTGGGCGGTCAGCGCGGAGAGCAACGCTCCCTCCCCCTGATGTTCTGAGGGTTCTCTGCCGAGGCGTTCGGCGTCGAGGATCTCGTCCTCGATCCGGATGATGGTCCGCCCCCTGGACTGCAGGTGGCGCCTGGCCCTGGCTCCCAGCGGGGTCGCGGCCGTCGCCTGGTAAAACGCGCTCGCCTGCGGCACCCGCCAGTCGAGCAGCATCGGCTGCAAGTCTTCGTCGCGCAGCCCGACCCTGCCGATGTAGCGGAACACGGAGTCGCCGCTCGCGTCGTCCGCGGCCAGTTCGAGCCGGCCGAACGCCAGCCGGTCGTCGATCTCCCGCAACTGCACGATCCGGTCCTCGTAGAGGCGCGCAAAGGTGTCCCGCTCGGAGCGGGTCTGATGATTTCCGCCGACGTCGAGCAACCGCACCGCCGTCAGCTGGTCCTCGGCCTCCCGCTGCAGCGCGTCCAGACGCGCGTACAGCGTTGCCACGTAGTTCTGTTCCCGTTCAAGCTCCAGGTCGACCACCGAAACACCCCTCAAATCCGACATTCGAGTTTACCCGACGCAGCTGGGTGGTCCTTTCCGGTCGAAAGTGCCCAGTGCACAGGGCACTCTCGACCGGAAAGGTCCGCAGAGAGGGGCGACTAGGCTTGCCGTGTGTGAGGGAGCACCCATCCCTGCGGTCTCATACAGGCACACCCGTCGCAAGGCGGGGTCGCAAAGGCACGGGACCCTCGGGTTCGCCGGCCTACACAAGGACAGGACCCGGCCTCACATGACCGCGAGACACGATCACCACCCCTTCTTCTTCACGCTGTGGAATCCGTTCCGTCGGCCGGACGGCATGACGGAAGGCACCCGGTGGCTGTTCACCTGGTTTGCGGTCGCCTCGCTCCTGCTCACCGTGCCGACCATCGTGGCCTCGGATACCGATGGGGTGCTTCTCATCGCGCTCGTGGCCGGGGCCGTCCTCATCGCCTCCTGGTGTTATGGGTTTGTCCACAGGCGGGTTCCGCTCGCGCTCGACGTGATCGACTTCGTCGCGTTCGTCGGTCTCGGACTCACGCTGCCCGACCCGATGATCGCCCTCGGGATCATCTTCGGTGCCATCTGGCTGCGTGGACTCTACGGCTCCACGCTCAGGTCTCTTGTCCGCTGCACCCTGTACGCGCTCGCGCTCGTCGCCACTGTTGTGTTGTGGGGCCCTGTGAACGGGACCACCGGCATGACCTCACCCGCCATCATCCTCGGCACGATTCCCACACTGTTCCTCACCGTCGTGATCGTGCGTCAATTGAGCATCGTGCTGTTGTCACGCGAACAGTCGATGAGACGCGACCGGGAGCTCGCAGCGACCGGCTCCCTGCTGCTCGGTATCCTCGACGAGGCGGATATCTTGGTCATCGGCTGGGCTGCGACGCAGGAACTCTGCCTCGCCACCCCCGGACTGCGCGTCCTGCGGGTCATGCGCGACGGCCCTGTCCTGCGCGTCGACGGCGCGACCGGCCAGTTCGACTCGCTGCCTGCGCAACTGCCCGGCACCGTCATCACGTCTGCCACCAATGGAACAGACGCCAACGCGACCGACCTCGACTCCCTCCCACTCGATGCAGCCGTCGGCACCCCCCTGGCGTGGGCCTGCCTCGCCTCGAATGCCCAGGCGAATACGTGGATTCTTGTGGGAGCCCCCGGCACGATCCCGGCGGAGGCCCTCGTATCGGTCCGGGCGCTCTCCAACCAGGTCTCGCTCGCCCTCCGCAACAGTACGGTCCAGGGGGAGCTCACGGTCCAGGTCAGTTCGGACCCGCTTACCGGTCTCAACAACCGTGCGTCGTTCATGGCCAAGCTCACCGCGATCCTGGGCACGGTCGACGATGCCAGCGGCGTCCACATCTTCTTCCTCGATCTCGACGATTTCAAGGACGTCAACGACCTTCTCGGACACCGGGCCGGAAACGAACTCCTCATCGAGGTCGCCGAGCGGATGCGGTCAAACACCGGGAGCACTGCCATCTGCGCCAGGCTCGGTGGCGACGAGTTCGCCATCATCCTGTCCGGCAAGAGTGATTCCGATGCCCTCGGCATCGCCACAGCCCTGGGCAGGTCGATCGCCGAACCGGTGACCCTCGAGCGGAACACCGCGCAGGTCGGCGTCAGCATCGGCATCGCCACAGCAGCAGCAGGGATCGACATCGAGGATCTGGTTCACCAGGCGGACGTGGCGATGTACGCGGCGAAGGCCAATGGCAAGAACCGCGTCCAGGTCTTCGAGCCTGGCCTCCTCCGCGTGGACAATCCCAGGGTCACCTTCGAATGGCAGCTCGCGGCCGCGGCGGCCGCCGACGAGCTCGTCGTGCACTACCAGCCCATCCTCGATCTCCCCGGGCTGCAGTGCACCGCCGTCGAGGCCCTCGTCCGTTGGCAACACCCGGAACGCGGCCTGCTCCTCCCCGGTGACTTCATCGACATCGCCGAGCGGACCGGAGCGATCATCGGTATCGGCGCTTTCGTGATGCGACGCGCCTGCCTCGACGCCGCGGCATGGCGGACGGCCAATCCTGGAGCGCCGATGGCCGTGCACGTGAACGTTTCGGCCCACGAGCTCGACCGCGAGGGGTTCGTCGACTCGATCATCGGCTGCCTGGCCGACACCGGGACCCTCGCGAAGGATCTCATCATCGAACTCACCGAGACCGTCGTACTGGACTCTCCCTCCGCGATCGGCCGCCTCCGCGCGATCGGAGCGCTCGGCGTCGGGATCGCAATCGACGACTTCGGCACGGGCTATGCCTCCCTGACGTCATTGCGCGCGCTCCCCGTCGACATCGTGAAGATCGACATGAGTTTCGTCGCCGGCGCCCTGACGAATGCCTTCGACCGTTCAGTCATCGAGGCGATCGTACGGCTGTGCGCGCAGCTCGGTATCACGACGGTCGCAGAGGGGATTGAACGGATCGAGCAGCAACGACTCCTCGAATCACTCGGCGCCGACGGGGTGCAGGGTTACCTGTACGCGCGCGCCCTCCCCGCCGCCGAACTGGCCGGCTGGCTCGAGGAGAATCGCACCACGGCGGTCGCCGCCGAGACGAACATCGTCCGAATGCTCCGCACGCACGCCTGACGCCTGCACATGACCGGCCTCAGGCCCCAGTCGGTCTCAGGCCGGTACGCCGGGCCGCACCACGAGCACAGGGCAGTCCGCGTGTCGCACACACTGTTCACTGACCGACCCGAGCAGCATCCCTGCGAGGCCGCCGCGCCCGCGGGAGCCGACCACCAGCATCCGTGCCCCGCGGGAAACGCTGATCAGGCAGCTGAGCGGCGTCGCGTACGCCGCCCGGTACTCGACGGGCACTCCCGGATGCTGCGCCGCGATCGGCCCGGCATCGGCCTCGAGCTTCTCCCGTACCGCACCGGCGTAGTCGGTGAGGGGCGAAACATAGCCGAACTTCCAGTCGGCCGGGCGTGGGGCCGTGTCGATCGACCAGGCCCGGACGACGACGACGGATGCGCCGAGCGGCCCGGCGAGGTCGAGGGCGACCGCGAGCGCATGGTTCGCATAGTCGGAGCCGTCGTGCCCGACGACGATACTGCCCGTGGGAGCTGGAGACTGGTCTGCATCGATGCCTGACATGCTCCCACGCTACTCCCGGCAAAGGGGGCGCGACGGAAAACACCCCCGACCGCGAGAAAAACCGTCGCGGCCACCCCGCACCGTCAGCCCCGCGTCAGCCCTGGCGCTGGCACCTCTCCGGCCCCGATCGTTTGCCGAGCCCGGTTAGGGTGGAGTCATGCCTCTCCGCGCCTCCCAGCGACGAATCCTCATCGCCGTCGCGACGGTCGCCGCGATCGTGGCCGGCGGCTTCCTCGTGCGCTCGGTCGTCGTGCCGCGGACGGCGCCCTCCGATCCCGCCGTCTTCGACGCCGGCGCCCTGATCAGTGACTACAACTTCTTCAACCCGAATGCGATGACGACCGACGAGGTGCAGTCCTTCCTGGAAGGCCGGAACTGTGTGCGACGCGACGAGTCGCCGTGCCTCTGGGAGTACCGCGAGTCGACCGTGTCCGAACCCGCGCAGGGCCCCGGCCACTGCGCTGCGTACGCGGGCGAGCCGAACGAGCGTGCGAGCACGATCATCGAGAAGGTCGCCGCGGCCTGCACGATCAGCCCGCGGGTTCTCCTCGTGCTGCTGCAGAAGGAACAGTCCCTGCTGACCCGGCCCAGCGCATCCGGCTACCTGCGGGCGACGGGTTACGGCTGCCCGGATACCGCCGACTGCGCCGCGGAGTACTTCGGCTTCTTCAACCAGGTCTACCGGGCCGCGTGGCAGTTCCGGCAGTACACCCAGGAGCCCGAACGCGCCTACAAGGTCGGCGCGGTCAGCGTCGCGTACAACCCCGACGCTGCGTGCGGCGCGGCGACGGTTCAGATCCGCAACCAGGCCACGGCGAACCTGTACAACTACACCCCGTACCAGCCGGATGCCGCGGCACTCGCCGACACGAACGGCGATGGCGGCGGATGCTCGACGCACGGAAACCTGAATTTCTGGCTGTTCTACAACACCTGGTTCGGATCCTCGCTGAGTGAACCGTACCCCTCCGTGTTCGCGTCCTGCCTCAATCTCGTCGGCGGGCAGCCGTGCCCCCGCACCGAGCTGATCCCGACCGTGTGAGCGGCGCCGGGGGGTCAATCCCCCGCAGCGACAGCGCCGCGGGAACGCCGGAACGCCGACCGCTTCGGACGTGACCGCAGCTGCGCGCGCACGTCGCCGAGGATCTCGGTGACCGTCGCGAGTTCCTCCGGCCCGATGCGGTCGAAGAGCATCTCACGCACGAGCGTGACGTAACCAGGTCCGCCGGCGGCGAGTGCCGCCCGGCCCGCTGCGGTGATGTGCGCGATGACGGAACGTTCGTCGCCGGGTGACGGGCGTCGCTCCACGAGCCCGAGGGCCTCGAGCCGGGCGACCTGGTAGGTGAGCCCGCTGCGGGACACCGTCAGCGCGTCCGCGATGTCGGTCATCCGCAACCGCCCCTCTGGCGCCTCGAGGAGCCGGAGCAGGATCTCGAACTGGGCAAGGGTCAGGCCCACGGCATCCCGCAACTGGCGGTCTGCGGCGAACTGCACGATGTTCGCGGTCTCGACGATGGCTGCCCAGGCGCGCATCTCCGCGGGCGACACACTCGGGGCGGGGCCGATCCGCTCAGGATCGCCCGGATTCGCACTGCCCGATGGGGGAATACTCACGACTCGCTCCTAGTTGTTTCGAATACGAAGCACTTCCACAAGGGCCACCCCCAGTCTGCCCCGGCCCACCACGAAAGAAGACACAATGAGCACCGCCGTCTACACCGCATCCGCCACTTCCTGGGGCGGACGAACGGGCAAGGTCGTCACGAGCGACAACAAGCTCGACCTCGACCTGTCCATTCCGGCCGAAATGGGCGGCGACGGCGGCGCGGGCACGAACCCCGAGCAGCTCTTCGCGAGCGGCTGGGCGGCGTGCTTCCACAACGCGCTCAAGGGCGTCGCCCGCCAGCGCAAGGTCAACGTCACCGACTCCGCCGTCTCGCTCGAGGTGCACCTCGTCGGCGGAATGGCCACCGGCTTCGACTTCGAGGTCACGATCGAGGCCCAGCTGCCCGGCGTCGACCCCGTCGTCGCCCAGGAGATGCTCGACGCGGCCCACCAGGTCTGCCCG
>NZ_JASJXJ010000061.1:0-20280 GCF_035018685.1 Cryobacterium sp. RTC2.1 | reverse complement strand
CCCCCGCGGGGGCCCGCCGGGGGGGGCCCCCGCCGCGTCGGGCCACGGAGGCTCCGCTCTGCTCTACTTTGCGTAGACGCCCGGCTTAGAGGAGGGTGACGGCGGCCTGGGCGACGGCGAAGATCGCGAGCCCCGCAAGGGAGCCGACGACGGTGCCGTTGATCCGGATGTACTGGAGGTCGCGTCCGACCTGCAGCTCGATCTTCTCGCTCGTCTCCGCGGCATCCCAGCGTTCGACCGTCTCGGTGATGACACCGGCGATCTCGTCCCGGTAGGTCCGCACGAGGTACGTGACCGAGTCGGCGATCCAGCGATCGATGCGCCCTCCGAGCGCGCCGTCGCCGGCGAGCCGCTCGCCCACCTCGATCACGGTCGCACGGATGCCGTCCCTCAGGTCGCTCGACGGGTCGCCGAGCGACGCCACGAGGGACACCTTCACGGCCTCCCAGGTCTCGCTCGCGAACTCGCGCAGGCGGGCGCTGTCCAGGAGCTCGAGCTTCAGGGTCTCGACCCGGTTGATCATCGCCGGGTCGTGCTCGAGGTCGTCGGCCAGCTCGACGAGGTAACGGTCGATGGCCTCGCGAAGCGGATGCGCGGCATCCGCCCGCACGGCGGCGACGAACCCGAGTACCTCGCGGTGCGCCCTGTCGTCGACGAGGCGGTCGACGAAGCCGGGGAGCCAGCCGGGCAGCCGAGCGGACACGGCCTTTCCGAAGGCCTCCGGGTGGGCTTCGAGCCAGGCCTCCGCGCGATCCAGGAGCAGGTCGACGACCGCGTGCTGCTGCCCGGAGGCGAGCAGGCGCGCGCCGACCCTGCCGATCGGCGGCGCCCACTCCGGACGCACGAGGTGCTCGCGCGCCACGGTCTCGATGAGGTCCTTGATCGCGTCGTCACTCAGGAGAGTGAGCAGCCCGGTGCCGGCGACGGAGATCTCCTCGGTGAGCCTGCTGGCGTTGTCTGGCTGCTTCAACCAGGTGCCGAGTCTCCTGGACACCCCGATCGAGTCGAGCTTGCCGCGGACGACCTGCTCGGAGAGGAAGTTGGTGCCCACGAATTCGCCGAGGCTCGCGCCGATCTCGTCTTTGCGGCTCGCGATGATGTTGGTGTGCGGGATGCGCAGGCCGAGCGGATACCGGAACAGCGCGGTCACGGCGAACCAGTCGGCGAGGGCGCCGACCATGCCGCCCTCGGCGGCGGCCCTGACGTAGTGCAGTGCGGGAACACGATCCTGCAGCGCAAACGAGACCGCGAAGACGAGCGCCATCAGGAGGAGCAGCGCGAGGGCGAGCCGCTTCATCCTGACCAGCGCCACCAGCCGGGCCGCGTCTGCGGGGCTGAGCACGGCGGTACGGCGCCGCCTGGTGCCGCGGGGCTTCGGCCGACCGGGTGTCGACCGGCCCGGCGTCGGTTCGCGCGTCAGCGCCATGGATGCGAGCCTAGGCCTGGAATCCGGTCGGGCGGATGGCCCAGCGCACGGTCCAGGACTCGTCCGGCGCGAGCCAGCGGAGGCCGGCCCCCGAGTTGAAGGCGTCGGCGGGCGCGGTCATCGGCTCGATCGCGACGGCGCGGCCGGGCATGGGGCTCGCGCCATCGCTCGCCGTGACGGGAAACTCGGTCGGGGTGAAGACCTGCACGTACCGCATGTTCTCGTCGCCCCAGACGGTGACCCTGCGGCCGTCCGGAGCGGTGAGCGAGTGCTCGCGTCCGGCGCCGCCGAAGGCGTCGTCGAGCGCGAGATCGGCGACGCGCACACCGGCACGGAGGTCGTAGCCTGTGCCGCCGACCGGGGTGTCGACACCGGTCGGGTTGAGCCGGGCATCCACTTCGAGGTGCGTGTCCGCGTCGACGCGCAACACGAGGTCCTCTGTGGGGACGTCGCCGATCTTGAGGTACGGGTGCACGCCGATGGCCACGGGGGCGTTCTCTGTGCCGACGTTGTGGACGGTGTGGGTGACCTCGAGGCCCGTGTCGGTGAGGGCATAGGTCACGCTCGTGTCGAGCTGGAACGGGAAGCCGGACTGGGGGAACACGGTCGCGGCGAGGGTCACCGCCGCAGCGTCCCGCTCGACGAGGCGATACGGGGTGAAGCGGAGGAGTCCGTGAATGGCGTTGTTCAGGAGGGGCTCGGTGATGCTGAGCTGCTGCCTGTCCTCGCCGTGCCGCCAGATCCCGTCGCGGATGCGGTTGGGCCACGGCACGAGCACGATGCCCGCGGACATCGGCGGCTCGACCGCCGCAGCGAAGGTCTCCACGAGGTCTATGCCGTTCAGGGCATAAGCCCGGATCCCGGCGGCGACCTCGGTGATCGTCGCCGTGGCCCGCCCGTCCGGGGTCTCGTGTGTCAGTTCGTACTGGGTTCCGGTGGCTGCGCGCATGGGACCAGCCTATTCGCCCTGGAGCACGGTGAGTCCGGCCTCGCGGAGCCGGGCCAGCGCATCGGGGTGCGCTGCGGCATCCGTCAGCAGGGAATCGAAGGCATCGAGGGGGCCGACCCTGCCGAGGTGCACCCGGCCGAGCTTGGAGCCGTCCGCGACCACGATCGCCCGGGTCGCCGCCTGGAGCATGAGGGTCTTGACGCCGGCTTCCGGCAGGTTGATGTTCGTGACCCCGCCTCCCGCGTCGACGCCGTTGCAGCCGATGAAGGCGAGGTCGGCGTGGACCTGGCTGAGCACGGTCGCGGCGAGCGGCTCGACGAGGGAGTGCTGCAACGGCCGGAGCGAACCGCCCGTGACGATCACCGTGAAGCGCGGGATGGCGGGCTCGAGCTCGAGGGCGATGCTGAGCCCGTTGGTGATCACGACGACGTCGCTCAGCTCGGAACGGGCGAGCAGGGCACGGGCGATGGCGAGGTTGGTCGTGCCGACGTCGAGGATCACGCTCTGCCCGCTCACGACGAGGGATGCGGCGAGCGCCCCGATCTGCTGCTTCGGTATCACGGATGCCCCGAGCGACTCTTCGAAAGAGGGCTCTGTGTCCGCGGCGAGCGTCGACCCCTGGGCCAGCGCGGGCACCGCTCCCCCGTGCACCCGGTGCACGAGCCCCTCCGTCTCGAGGGCGTCGAGGTCGGCGCGCGCGGTGACCCCGGACACACCGAAGGCCTCGCGCAGCTCACTCACCCGCACGAAGCCGCGCTCGTCGACGAGCCGGCGGATCTGCTCCCTGCGCTGGTGCTGCGGGAGCAGCTCGCGGTCTGCCGGCGTCTCGAATGTCATAACCCTATCTTCGCTTACTTTCTTTTAGTTATCAATTAGAAACTGCTGGTTTCGGTTGCGCAGATCCGCTAACGTGGTGAGGGTTATGGACACCGTCATGGATAGCGCAGGCTTCGTCGCCGCACCCGGAATCACCCGTCACCACCACACCCTGGCCGACGGCCGGGACCTCATCTACTTCGACGACCCGGATACGCGGCTCTCGCCCGAACGCGCCGCCGATACCCGCCAGCTCGACCCGCGCCCGCCGACGGCGAGCATGCGCCAGGACCCGCTCAGCGGCGAATGGGTCTCGATCGCGTCTGCACGCCAGAACCGGGTGTTCCTGCCGCCGGCGAACCTCGACCCGCTCGCGCCGTCGACGCCGGAGAACCCGAGCGAGGTACCGAGCAACTACGACGTCGCCGTGTTCGAGAACAAGTCGCCGTCCTTCGGGCCCTTGCTCACCGACGCGAACGCGCCGGCAGGGCTCGCCGAGCTCTCCGAGATCGGCCTCGGGCGCACCCGCACCTCGGTCGGGCGCTGCGAGGTCGTCTGCTTCAGTCCCGAGAACGAGGGCTCCTTCGCGAGCCTCTCCGTCACCCGGGCCCGCACCGTGATCGAGGCATGGGCCGAACGCACCCACGTGCTCTCGCAGCTCCCGGGCATCCAGCAGGTGTTCCCCTTCGAGAACCGCGGCGAGGCGATCGGCGTGACGCTGCGGCATCCGCACGGCCAGATCTACTCGTACCCGTACGTCACCCCACGTACCCAGCGCGTGATCGCGTCGCTCGAAACCTACGGTCCCACTCTCTTCGCCGACGTGCTCGCGAGCGAACAGGCCGCCGACCGGGTCATCATCCGCGGCGAGCACTGGACCGCGTTCGTGCCCTTCGCGGCCCGCTGGCCCATCGAGGTGCACATGCTGCCGCACCGCCAGATCCCCGACTTCGCGGCGACGAGCCTCGCCGAACGCGACGAACTCGCGGTGCTCTACCGGCGGCTCCTGCGCGGCATCGACGCGATCTATTCGACGCCGACACCGTACATCGCGGCGTGGCACCAGGCCCCCGTGCACACCCACCGGGACGACATCCGCCTGATGCTGCAAGTCACGAGCCCGCGCCGGGCAGAGGACAAGCTGAAGTATCTCGCCGGATCGGAGGCTGCGATGGGTGCGTGGATCGGCGACGTCACTCCCGAGCAGGCGGCTGCGGGCATCCGTGCCGCCGTCGAACGGTCGATGGCCGCGGATGCCGCGAGCGAGGCCCGCGCATGAGCGCCCTCGATTCCGCAGCGACCGCAGGTTTCGCCAAGCGCTTCGCCGGCGAGCCGGACGGCCTCTGGTCGGCGCCCGGACGGGTGAACCTGATCGGGGAGCACACCGACTACAACGACGGCTTCGTGCTGCCGTTCGCGATCGACCGGCGCACCGTGATCGCGCTGGCTGCGAGGAGCGACCGGCTGATGCGGGTGGCGAGCTCGTTCTCCGACGAGATCGTCGAGGTCTCCCTCGACGGGCTGACCCCCGACATGCTCGCGGGCTGGTCGGCGTACCCGCTCGGAGTCGCCTGGGCGCTCGGCGAATTCGGGGCGCCGCTGTCGACGGTGGCCGGTTTCGACGTGTACATCGTCTCGGACGTGCCGATCGGGGCCGGCCTGTCGTCGTCGGCGGCGATCGAGAGCGCGATCGCGGTCGCCCTCAACGACGTCTGGGGGCTCGGCTTCGACCGGCGCACCCTCGCCCGGGTGGGCCAGCTCGCCGAGAACCGCGCCGTCGGGGCGCCGACGGGCATCATGGACCAGTCCGCCTCCCTGCTCGGAGAGAAGGACTCCGCGGTCTTCCTCGACTGCCGCACGCTCGAGTCCGAGGTCGTTCCGCTCGGCTTCGACGCGGCGGGACTCGAGCTGCTGATCATCGACACGAAGGTGAGCCACGAGCACTCGACGGGCGGGTACGCCTCGCGCCGGGCATCCTGCGAACTCGGCGCCCGGCTGCTCGGCGTCGACTCGCTCCGCGACCTCGGGGTCGTCGACCTCGCGCGGGCCGCTGAGCTGCTCGACGACGAGACGTTCCGCCGGGTGCGGCACGTGATCACCGAGAACCAGCGGGTGCTCGACACCGTGCGCACGCTGCGCGAGTCCGGCCCGTCCGCGATCGGCGCGCTTCTCGACGCCTCGCACACCTCGATGCGCGACGACTTCGAGATCTCGGTTCCCGAACTCGACCTCGCGGTCGTCGCGGCGCGCGGCGCGGGTGCCGTCGGCGCGCGGATGACGGGAGGCGGCTTCGGCGGTGCCGCGATCGCGCTCACGCCGCACGAGCTGATCCCCGCGGTCACCGCTGCGGTCCGGTCCGCGTTCGCGGATGCCGGGTTCGGCGCCCCGGACACCTTCGTGGTGCGCGCGGCCGACGGCGCCGGCCGCGAGGGCTGACCCCTCCCCGGCTTCCCCTTCCTGCACATCGGTCCGGCCGCTGCGGCGCTTTCAGTAGAACACTGGGCGGCGCGGCAGCCGGCCCGGAACCTGCAGGAGTTATGCCGATTCGGGCGGGATGACGGGCGTGGCCGTTCCTGCAGTGATGCGGAGCAGTTCGGCAAAGCTGGTCGGGAAGACGGTGTGGGCGTGGCCGGCAGCCGCCCACACTTCGGGATACCCGTCCAGGTCCACGTCGACAAGGGTGCGGAGCGGCCGCGGGTGCCCGACCGGCGCAACGCCGCCGATGACCTGCCCGGTCGCGCTCTTGACGAGTTCCTTCGACGCCCGGCCGATCGTGCCGCCGAGCCTCTCGCCAAGCCACTGCGTGTCGACGCGGTGAGCTCCAGAGGTCAGCACGAGCAACGGCTCGCCGTCGAGGGTGAAGACGAGGGAGTTGGCGATCGCGCCCGGCTCGATGCCGAGGGCGTCGGCGGCCTGCTGCGCGGTCGTCGCCGCCTCATCGAGCCAGCGGATGTCCGGCGCGAGCCCGAAGGCGGCGAGCGCCTCCCGCACGCGGTCGACGGCGGGGTGTGCGGTGTTCACCATCGCGCCAGCCTATCCCGTCCCGAATTCAGGAGTTGCGGCCCGTTTCGGGTCGCACAAGCGCTTTCCCGGGGCCAGGACTGCTCAACTCCTGAATTCGGCGCAGGCCACTTCTGGAGTTGAGACAGGGGAAGGGCGCGGGACGGATGCCGCACTAGGCTGGCGCGTATGACTGCAGACAGCGCCGCCCGCATCATCACTCTTCCCGACCGGCCGGGGCCGAGCATCGCGGACTCCGCGTTCGTCGCCCCTGGTGCGGTGCTCGTGGGGCATGTGATCCTCGCCGAACACGCAAGCGTCTGGTACAACTCGGTGCTGCGCGCGGAGGCGGAACCGATCCGGATCGGGGCAGGCTCGAACCTGCAGGACAACGTCTCCTGCCACGTCGACCACGGTTTCCCGCTCATCGTGGGCCGGGACGTCTCCGTCGGGCACGGCGCGGTGCTGCACGGCTGCGTCGTCGAGGACGGCGCCCTGATCGGCATGAAGGCGACCGTGCTCAACGGCGCCGTGATCGGTACGGGTTCCCTCGTCGCGGCCGGGGCCGTCGTGCTCGAAGGCACGATCGTGCCGCCGTATTCGCTCGTCGCCGGGGTCCCGGCCAAGGTACGCCGACCCCTGACGGATGCCGAGGTCGCGGGCATCCGCCAGAACGCCGCGAATTACCTCGACCACGCCGCCCTGCACACCGCCGCCCTCGCCTGACCCGCCCGGGACGGCGGGCCGGTTCCGTGAGGTGTCGCATATCGACGTTAAACGTCGACGCGAAGGTCGATATGCGACACCTCAGCGATCACGCGAGCGTTTCCCGGGGGCGACGCGGCGGGTGCTGGGAAGCGCGGGGCTGGGCTAGAGCAGGGCGCGCTCGGCGGCCTTGACCACGTTGCCGAGCAGCATGGCGCGCGTCATCGGTCCGACGCCGCGGGGGTTCGGGGAGAGGTAGCCTGCGACCTCTGCGACGTCGGGGTGCACGTCGCCGGTGAGGACGCCCTTGCCGGTGACGGGGTCGACCAGGCGGGTGATGCCGACGTCGAGAACTGCGGCGCCCGGCTTGATCCAGTCAGCCTGGACCAGGTGCGGCACACCGACCGCGGCCACGACGATGTCCGCGCGGCGGACCTCCTCCGGCAGGTCGACCGTGCGCGAGTGGGTGAGGGTGACGGTCGCGTCGAGGCCCTTGCGGGTGAAGAGCAGGCCGAGCGGCCTCCCGACGGTGAGCCCGCGGCCGATCACGACGACCTTGCGGCCGACGATCGGCACATCGTAGCGGCGTAGCAGCTCGACGATCCCGGCCGGCGTGCACGGCAGCGGCGAGCTGAGCTTGCCTTCGATGCCGAGGACGAGCCTGCCGAGGTTGGTCGGGTGCAGGCCGTCCGCGTCCTTGGCCGGGTCGATCAGTTCGAGCATGGCGTTCTCGTTGTGGCCGACGGGAAGCGGCAACTGGATGATGTAACCGGTGACCTCGCGGCTGGAGTTCAGGTCCTTGATCGCGGCGCGGACATCCGCGGTCGTCGCCGATGCGGGCAGGTCGATACGGATCGACTCGATGCCGACTTCGGCGCAGTCGCGGTGCTTGCCCGCGACGTACGAACGTGAACCCGGGTCATCGCCCACGAGCAGGGTGCCGAGCCCGGGAACGATCCCGTGCGCACGCAGCTCGGTGACACGGGCGATGAGTTCGGTCTTCACGGCGGACGCGGTCGCGACTCCGTCGAGGGTGATTGCCGTCATGCGTGATCCAATCGTTTGGTGCTTTCGAGCGCGGTTGACCCCCGCGTTCGCCGAACCAATTCGACGGAGTTTCTGGTCGAAAACCCCGAAAACGGGCTTCCCACGTGCGTGTTTCCCAAAAACTCCGTCGAATTCGTCAGGGGGTGGTGGTGCAGGATGCGGCGTGCGCTACTGGTGCAGGCCGGGGTACAGCGGGAAGGCCTCGGTGAGCGTCTTGACCCGGGCGCGGAGCGCCTGCACGTCGGCGCCGGGCTTGAGGGCCTCAGCGATGACGTCGGACACGACGGTGAACTCGGCGTCGCCGAAGCCGCGGGTCGCGAGGGCGGGCGTGCCGATCCGCAGGCCGCTCGTGACCATCGGCGGGCGCGGGTCGAACGGCACCGAGTTGCGGTTGACCGTGATGCCGACCTCGTGGAGGGCGTCCTCGGCCTGCTGTCCGTTGATCTCGGAGTGGCGCAGGTCGGCGAGCACGAGATGCACGTCGGTGCCGCCGGTGAGCACGTCGACGCCGGCGGCGCGCGAGTCGTCTGCCGTCAGGCGGGCGGCGAGGATGCTGGCCCCGCGCAGGGTGCGCTCCTGGCGTTCCTTGAATTCCGGCTCGGCCGCGAGCTTGAACGCGGTCGCCTTGGCGGCGATGACGTGCATGAGCGGACCGCCCTGCTGCCCGGGGAACACGTTCGAGTTGAGCTTCTTCGCGAGCGCGGTGTCCCGGGACAGGATGAAGCCGGACCGGGGGCCGGCGAGGGTCTTGTGCACGGTCGAGGACACGACGTCGGCGTGCGGCACCGGTGACGGGTGCAGGCCGGCGGCGACGAGCCCGGCGAAGTGCGCCATGTCGACCCAGAGCAGGGCGCCGACCTCGTCCGCGATCGCGCGGAACGCGGCGAAGTCGAGGTGGCGCGGGTATGCCGACCAGCCGGCGATGATGACCTTCGGCTTGTGCTCGAGGGCCTTGTCGCGGACGACGTCCATGTCGACGAGGAAGGTGTCCGGGTCGACGCCGTACGCGACCGGGTTGTAGAGCTTGCCGGAGAAGTTGAGCTTCATCCCGTGGGTGAGGTGGCCGCCGTGGGCGAGCTCGAGGCCGAGGATGGTGTCGCCGGGCGTTGCGATCGCGGAGAGCACGGCGGCGTTCGCCGTGGCGCCGGAGTGCGGCTGCACGTTCGCGTACGCTGCGCCGAAGAGGGACTTGGCCCGCGCGATCGCGAGCTCCTCTGCGACGTCGACGAACTCGCATCCGCCGTAGTAGCGACGCCCCGGGTAGCCCTCGGCGTACTTGTTGGTGAGCACGGAGCCCTGCGACTGCAGGATGGCGCGCGGCACGAAGTTCTCGCTCGCGATCATCTCGAGGTAGTCGCGCTGGCGACCCAGTTCGAGTTCGAGGACGGCGGCGATCTCGGGGTCGACGACCTCGAGCGGCTCGTTGAAGGTGGAATGCAGCGTGGTACCAGGCACAGATTCGGACACGGGTCTCCTCAGACTTGAATTAATCGTCGTGGCCCAGGCGTGCGGCCACTAACCGTGTCAGTCGCTCCCCGATGGTGACCCATCTTTCGTGCTACGCCAGTTGCGACACGCAAATCCTATCAGGCGCCGCGGTCTCCGCGCCGGTTCGCGCGTCCGAGCTCGTCGACGACGAGCAGTTCCGGCCGGAACCGGTCGGTGTCGTGCGCGACCCTGGCGATGAGGTGCGCGGCCATCGGGGCGGTGAGCGCCTGGAAGGCCACGATCGCGACCGAGAGCGTGACGGTGCCGAGGGTGAAGTTGTTGACCGCGACATCCACCGTCACGGCGATGAGGCCGAAGATCTGCGGCTTGGTCGCCGCGTGCAGCCTGCTGAGCACATCCGGGAAGCGCAGCAGGCCGACGCCGGCCGCGAGGCACATCAGGGCGGCGGAGAGCACGAGCACCGCCGTGACCACATCGCCGATCACCGCGGTCACGAGTGCTCCTTCCCGCCGAGGAAGCGGCCGACGGCGAGCGAGCCGAGCACCGCGAACAGGGCGAGCACGAGCAGCACCGGCAGGGTGTCGACGTGCCGGTTGATCGCCATCTCCGCGCCGAGCGCGCAGATCACGGTCGCGACGAGCACATCGGAGGCGATCACGCGGTCGAGGACAGACGGGCCGCGAATGATGCGGTACACCGCGCACAGTCCCCCGGCGCCGAACAGCACGGCGGCTACGATCACGACGACTCCCATCAGGTTTCCTTTCCCGTGTCGTCCAGGTTCCGGCGGTCCCTGTCGTCGTCATTCCGAGCGGATGCCGCGCGCGCGTCCCCGGCCGCGGCGCCCGTTGCCGCCGCAACGGCGGCCACAGCATCGCCGAGGGCGAGTCGTTCGAGGTCTTCGCGCGAGCCGAACGCGCGCACGATGCGCCGCTCGGTCGCGAGCACGCTCACCCGGAACCGGTCGATCTGGGCGTGCGTGCGCACGTTCAGCACGTGCAGGTAGAGCGTGGAGCTCACCCGGTCGGTGTCGATGACGATCGATCCGGGCACGATCGAGGTCGCAACGGCCGTCCAGGTCAGGATGAGGTCGCTCCGGGTGCGGAGCGGCACCGCGATGATCGCGCTGTCCGGACCGGCGGGCCTCCTGAGGGGCCTGAGGGCCAGCCAGGCGACCTGCACGGACGCGCGCACGATGTCGCCGAACAGCCGCAGCAGGAACGCGAGGGCGCCTGCCGGGCTGATCCGGCCGCTCAGCTGCACGGCGGGCAGGTAGAACACGACGGAGACGAGCGCGGCGAGCAGGGCTCCGGTCAGGAGGTTGAGCCAGGAGAAGCTGCCCCAGAGCAGCATCCAGAGCAGTACGAGCCCGAGCCAGAGCGGGAGCTGGTTCAGGAGGGCGGCGCGGCGCTCCGCGCGGGTCGTCACGGTGTGCCGCCAGGGAAGACCGCGTCGACATAGTCGCTCGGGGCCTCGATGTCGGCGGCGGCCCGCGCCGCGAAGTCGAACACGGGACCCGCGAAGACCGTCAGCCCGATGGTCAGCACGAGCAGCCCGGCGGTCGCGCCGACCATGAGCCGGGAGACGGTCTTGGTCACGACCGTTCCGTCGTCGTGCGGGTCGTCGGTGAGGCGGTCGAGCATGGCCGAGTCGTAGTTCTCGACCTCGCGGCGCGGGCGCCAGAAGGCCATGTTCCACGCGCGGGCGAGGGCGTAGAGGGTCAGGAGCGAGGTGGCCGCTCCCGCCCCGATCACCGCCCACGCGAGCGGGGTGCCGAGCTGCGCCCCGGCCTGGAACAGGGCGAACTTGCCGAGGAAGCCGGAGAACGGCGGGATGCCGCCGAGGTTCATCGCGCCGATGAAGAACAGCACTGCGACGACGGGAGCGGCCTTGAGCATGCCGCCCAGCCGGGCGAGGGAAGTCGTGCCGCCGACGCGCTCGATGAGGCCGGCCGAAAGGAACAGGGTGGTCTGGACGCTGATGTGGTGCACGACGTAGAAGATCGTCGCGGCGAGGGCGAGCGGGGTGCCGATCGCGATGCCGAAGATCAGGTAGCCGATGTGGCTGACCAGGGTGAAGGACAGCAGCCTCTTGATGTCGGCCTGGGCGAGTGCGCCGAGAATGCCGATCAGCATCGTGAGCGCGGCGACGATGAGGAGCGGCACCTGGAACGGGTTGCTCGGGAAGAGCAGGGTCTGGGTGCGCAGGATCGCGTAGACGCCGACCTTGGTGAGCAGGCCCGCGAAGACCGCCGTGACCGGGGCGGGTGCGGTCGGGTAGGAATCCGGGAGCCAGAACGACAGCGGGAACACGGCGGCCTTCACAGAGAAGGCGAGGAGGAGCATCAGCCCGAGGATGCCCTGCACGTCTCCGGGCAGGGCGGGGATGCGTTCGGCGAGGAGGGCGAGGGTCACGGTCCCCGTCGCGCCGTAGATCAGGGCGATCGAGCTGAGGAAGAGGATCGACGAGACCAGGCTCACGACGATGTAGGTGACGCCGGCACGGATGCGCGCACCGGTACCACCGAGGGTGAGCAGCACATAGCTGGCCGAGAGCAGCATCTCGAAGCCGACGTAGAGGTTGAACAGGTCACCGGCGATGAAGGCGTTGAACAGCCCGGCGGCGAGCACGAGGTAGGTCGGGTGGAAGATCGAGACGGGGGTTTCCCTGTCGCCGTCGATGATGCCCTGGCCGACGGCGAAGAGCAGCACGCCGAGGAGCATCACGGCCGAGACGAGCAGCATGAGAGCCGAGAGTCGGTCCACGACGAGCACGATCCCCCACGGCGCCTGCCAGCCGCCGACGTGCACGACGGCGGGTCCCTGCTGGTCGACGAGCACGAGGAGCGTGGCGCTGATCAGGGCGACCGTGGTCAGCGAGGCGACGCCGACAGCGATCTGGGTCACGGTGCGCCGGCCGAGGGCGAGCGTGATCGCGCTGCCGAGCAGCGGGACGGCGACGACGAGGGGGACGAGGATGGTCGCAAGGTTCATCGGGCGGCATCCGTGTTCCCGGGGCGGGCGGGCGCTCCGTCGTCGTGATCGTAGTCGTCCGGGTCGTCGTGATCATCGGGGTCGTCGCGATCGCCCGCGTCGTCGTGATCGCTCGCGTCGAGGGAGGCGCGCACGGCCGCGTCATCGTCCGCGGAGGACCGGAAGTCCTGCTCCGCGGAGGACGCGGTCTCCGCAGCGTGCTCGTCGGTGAGGGTGTCGCCCTCGTCGCCGAGCTGGGCAAGCCACCAGGCGCGATAGACCAGGGCGAGGATGAGGGCGGTCACGCCGAAATTGATCACGATCGCGGTCAGCATCAGGATCTGCGGCACGGGATCGACCATGTCGGCATCGCTCGCGGTTCCGGTGATGATCGGCGAGCTGCCGGGCCGGCCGCTCATGATGAAGATCAGCAGGTTGGTCGCGTTCCCGACGAGCACGAACCCGATCAGCACCCGGGTCAGGCTGCGCTCGAGCATGATGTAGACGCCGGCCGCGTAGAGCACGGCCATGACGACGACGAGGGTCAGGGAGGCGCTCACGGGACCACCTCCGGCACCGGCTCCGCGCCCGGTTCTGACACCGGGGCACCCGCGGCATCGGAGCCGGAACCGGTCGCGGAGGCGTCGGACCCGGCGGGCGGAGCCTCACCGGCCTCGCTCTGCCGGTCGATCTCGCTGCCGAGGCTGCGGAGGATGTCGAGTGCCAGGCCGATCACGACGAGGTAGACGCCGATGTCGAAAACAGTGGAGGTGCCGAAGGAGAGGTGCCCGAGCACGGGAACGTCGACGCTCGCGTACGCCGACTGCAGGGGGATCCCGGTGACGAACAGTGAGGCGACCGCGGTGCCGACGGCGAGGATCACTCCGAGGCCGAGGATCTTGCCCGGGTCGATCGGGGCGGCTTCGCCGAGTTCGTAGCGTCCTCCGGCGAGGTAACGGGCGACGAGGGCGAGCCCGGCGAGGAGCCCGCCGGCGAATCCGCCCCCTGGCGTGTTGTGCCCGGCGAAGAGCAGGAACACCGACACGACGATCGCGGGGTGGAAGAGAAGCCGCACGATGACCTCGATCAGGATCGACCGGTCCTCCGGCTTGATCGTGCGCCCGGCGAGCAGCCAGGACTGCCGGGTGACGGCGTGGCCGGCCGAGGAGGCCTGCGGGTCGGCGACGACGCGGCGACGGTTGCGCGGTGACCGCTGGGTGCGGGAGCCCTTCAGACGCGGCAGGGTCTCGGTGCGCCCGGACACGAAGAGCAGGCTCGCGACGCCGGTCGCGACGACGATGAGCACGGACACCTCCCCCATCGTGTCCCAGGCCCGGATGTCGACGAGTGCGACGTTGACGATGTTGGTGCCGTGCGCCTCGAGCGTCAGGCGCGGCAGCTCGAGCGCGATGCTCGGCGCCTGCCGGGCGCCGAGGGCGATCATGGCGACGGTGCCCATGGTCGCCCCGACCAGCACCCCGATCAGGGCGCGGCGCCTGCGATGCAACGGCGCGTTCGGGCGGGTGACCCTCGCCGGCAGCCGGCGCAGCACGAGCACGAAGACCACGAGGGTCATCGTCTCCACGAGAGCCTGGGTCAGGGCGAGGTCGGGTGCGCCGTGGAAGGCGAACAGGGCCACGAGGCCATAGCCGGTGACTCCCGCGAGCAGCACCGACGTCATCCGCTGCCCTGACCGCGACGCCGCGATCGCCGCAACGCCCATGATCACGGCGATGATGACCTGGCCCGGGTAATCCCAGAGCACGACCGAGTCCGGCCAGGTCCGGTTGACCAGGGAGGCGAAGCCGAGCGCGAGCACGAAGACCACGAGGATCGTGCCGAGGTACTGCGGCAGGCCGCCGCGCTGCGCGAAGTGGGTGAGCCTCGCCGCTGTGCGATCGACGCTGCGCACGAGCAGCCCGTAGCCGCGACCGGCGTCGACGGTACCGGGCACCCGCTCCTGCAGCACCGCGACCCCGCGACGCTTCCAGAACATCACGGCGCCGAGCGTGAGCACGACAGCGGTGATTCCCAGGGCGGGTTCGAATCCGTGCCAGAGGGCGAGGTGCGCGTGCCCTCCGCCGGGGACGGTGTCCGCGTACGGCGCGAGCAGCGGGTCGAGCCGGCCGGCCAGCGGGCCGAGCGCGATCGTCGCGACGGCGAGCAGTCCCGGGGCGATCAGGATGTCCCAGCGGCTCGGGTGCAGGGCCGTCTGCGCGAGCGCCGCCCTCGTTCCGAACGCGCCGTGGAAGAAGCGGATGCTGTACGCCACGGTCAGGAGGGAGCCCACCGCCGTGCCGACGAGCGCCACCCAGCCCCAGCCGTCGCCGTGCAGTGCCGCCTCGAGGAACGCCGTGAAGACGGCCTCCTTGGCGACGAATCCGAGCAGGGGTGGAAGGCCGGCCATCGACGCCACGGCGACGAGCGCGATCACGGCGAGCGCCGGGTCGCTGCGGCCGATTCCGGAGAGCTTCCGGAGGTCGCGGGTGCCCGCGCGGTGGTCGATGATCCCCACGACGAGGAAGAGCGCCGCCTTGTAGAGCGCGTGGGCGAGGAGGAGCGCGGCCCCGGCGAGCGCCGCGTCGCGGGTGCCGAAACCGACGACGACCATGATGAAGCCGAGCTGGCTCACGGTTCCGTAGGCGAGCACGAGCTTGAGGTCGTGCTGCCGCAGGGAACGCCAGGCGCCCACGAGCATGGTCCAGACGCCGATCGTCATGAGCACCGGCATCCACCCCTCGGTGTCTGCATACCCGGGGGCGAGCCGGGCGACGAGGTAGATGCCGGCCTTGACCATGGCGGCGGCGTGCAGGTAGGCGCTGACCGGGGTGGGGGCGGCCATCGCGGCGGGGAGCCAGAAGTGGAAGGGGACGAGAGCCGACTTGGACAGGGCCCCGACGAGGATGAGCAGGATGGCCCAGGTCGCGACCGGGCCGGTGACGGGTTGGGCGACGAGCAGGGCGAGCGAGGTCGTCCCTCCCTCGACGCTGAGCATCACGACGCCGACGAGCATGACGAGTCCGCCGAAGGTCGTCACGATCAGGGCCTGGAGCGCGGCGCCCCTGCTCTCCCTGCGGAAGGTGTAATGGCCGATCAACAGGTAGGAGAGCACGCTCGTGATCTCCCAGAACATGAACATCACGACCACGTCGTCCGCGGTCACGAGCCCGTACATGGTGCCTGCGAAGGCGAGGAGGCAGGCTGCGAAACGGCCGAGCGCCGGTTCGTCAGCGTCGAAGTAGCGGGCGCAGTACACGAGAACGAGGGCGCCGACGCCGGTCACGACGAGGGCGAGCAGCCAGGCGAGGGTGTCGACGCGGAAGGACAGCGCGACGCCGAGCTGCGGGATCCACGGGATGCTCGAGGCTTCGGAACCTCCGCGCGTGACCGTCGCGGTCTGCGTGAGCGTGAAGACGAACGCCGCCGCAGGCAGAAGCGCGATCAGGTAGAACACCTTGGTGGACAGCACGCGGGTGAGCGCCGGCGTCAGGACGGACAGCGCCAGGAAGGCGAGGAGGATCGTCGTCATGCGGCCTCCGGCTCTGTTTCTCGGGTCAGGGGTACGGAAAACCAGTCTACCGAGTGCCCGGTGGACGAACCCTGTTAGGGGGCGCCGGCGCCCCACCGGTAGGGTGGGCGAAAAGCAAATGGATCGGAAGTGCCCCCATGACGAGTGCCATCCGGGGGCCGCAACGCCCCGATCCGACCGGGTCAGGGGCTGAGGCAGAGCCAGCGCAGCCTCACGAGCACGGGCACCACGGCCTGCCCGTCGAGACGCCGCTCGAGCACATCCACGATGCGACGAGCGTGCACGAGGATGCGGGCCTGCACAAGGGGCTCAAGGGCCGGCAGGTGCAGATGATCGCGATCGGCGGCGCGATCGGCACCGGGCTCTTCCTCGGCGCCGGCGGCCGGCTCGCCTCAGCGGGTCCTTCCCTCGTCTTCGCCTACGCGATCTGCGGGTTCTTCGCGTTCCTGATCCTGCGCGCACTCGGCGAGCTCGTCCTGCACCGCCCGTCGTCCGGCTCCTTCGTCTCGTATGCGCGCGAATTCTTCGGCGAGAAGGCCGCGTTCGTCACCGGCTGGCTGTACTGGATCAACTGGGTGATGACGGCGATCGTCGATGTCACCGCCGTCGCGCTGTACATGAACTTCTTCGCCAAGTACTGGGCGCCGTTCGGGAGCGTGCCGCAGTGGCTCTACGCGCTGACGGCCCTCGCGGTCGTGCTGTGCCTCAACCTGCTGTCGGTGAGCGTCTTCGGCGAGCTCGAGTTCTGGTTCGCGCTGATCAAGGTCGTTGCGATCGTGTCCTTCCTGCTCGTCGGCACCTGGATGGTGATCTTCGGCACCCCGATCCCGGGCCAGGAGGCCGGCTTCAGCCTGATCGCGGACAACGGCGGCTGGTTCCCCAACGGGGTGCTCGCCTCGATCGTCGTCGTGCAGGGCGTCGTCTTCGCCTACGCCTCGATCGAACTCGTCGGCACGACCGCCGGAGAGACCGCCCATCCGGAGACGGTGATGCCCAAGGCGATCAACACCGTGATCGTGCGCATCGCGGTCTTCTACGTCGGCTCGATCCTGCTGCTCTCGCTGCTGCTGCCGTACACCGCGTACCAGGCAGGCGTCAGCCCCTTCGTGACGTTCTTCGGCAGCATCGGCGTCGGCGGGGTCGACGTGATCATGAACCTCGTCGTGCTGACCGCGGCGCTGTCCTCGCTCAATGCCGGCCTCTACTCGACGGGACGGATCCTCCGGTCGATGTCGCTCGCGGGATCAGCGCCGCGCTTCGCCGGAAAGGTGAGCCGGACCGGGGTGCCGTTCGGCGGCATCCTCTTGACGGGCTTCGTCACCCTGCTCGGTGTCGGCCTCAATGCGATCGTGCCGGATGAGGCGTTCGAGATCGTGCTCAACATGGCGGCGATCGGGATCATCAGCGCGTGGGGGATGATCGTGCTCTGCCAGCTGCGCCTGCAGGCCTGGGCGAAGCGCGGGATCCTGAAACGGCCGGCGTTCCGCCTGTTCGGGGCTCCGTACACCGGTTATGCGAGCCTCGGGTTCCTGGCGACGGTTCTCGTGCTGATGGCCTTCGACTGGCCGGTCGGCACGCTCACGATCAGTTCTCTGATCGTGATCATCCCGGCGCTCGTGGTCGGCTGGTATGCGTGCCGCGGCCGGATCCTGCAGATCGCGCTCGCCCGCGACGGCAAGACCGGGGCCTTCCCGATCAAGGCGAACCGGCCGCTCGCCGACGAGAACGGGACCGGGCGGCCTCCGCGGTAGACCCCTGCGCGGCGTATCCCGGTGGGCCCGTGCTGCACCGCGCGAGAGTGTGCATGATCTGACGCGCGGACGGATACGATTTGTTATATGGGGGCACAAAAACTGGGCCGGACGGTCGGCCTCGTGATCGCGGGACTCGCCACGGGCGCGGCGGCCGTGCTCTGGTTCCTGGTCGCCTCTGGCGAGCACGCCCCCGGTGCGGCCCCCTCCCAGATCGTGCTCTTCGGCGTGCTCCCGGTGTCTTACGACCCGAGCGCGCCGGGCCCCCGGGCGATCCTCGGCGCCATCGCCCTCTCCGTGCTCTTCGCCGCCGGCATCGCCCTGCTCGAACGCCGCGCGACGAACCGCTCCCGACGGTCCTCCAACGCGCACCTGACCCCGCTCGCACCGAAGATCGTGATGGCCCCGCAGGGAGGAGTCTTCGCCGGACCTGTGACGGTGACCGTGCTGATCCCGGCTCACAACGAGGCCCTGTCGCTCCCCGTGACCCTGGCCTCTCTTCTCACCCAGTCGCATCCGCCGGAGCGCGTCATCGTCGTCGCGGACAACTGCACCGACGACACTGTCAGCATCGCCCGAGAACACGGCGTCGAGGTCGTCGAATCCGTGGGCAACACCCAGAAGAAGGCGGGTGCCCTGAACCAGGCACTCAAACGGGTCCTGCCCGGACAGCTCGACAATGACGTCGTCATGATCATGGACGCGGACACCGCGCTCGATGACGGCTTCCTCGCCGAGGCCGTCGCCCGGTTCACGAGCGATCGCGCCCTGATGGCGATCGGGGGCCTCTTCTACGGGGAGCCGGGGTTCGGCCTGCTCGGACTCCTGCAGCGCAACGAGTACGTGCGCTACTCGCGGGAACTCGCCAGGCGGCGCGGCCGTGTCTTCGTCCTGACCGGGACGGCGTCGTTGTTCCGGCCCCTCGCGCTGCGGTCCGTGGCCGAGAACCGGGGTGTCACCATTCCCGGGGTGCCCGGCGACGTCTACGACACCTACGCCCTCACCGAGGACAACGAGCTGACCCTCGCGTTGAAGTCCCTCGGCGGACTGATCACCTCCCCCACCCAGTGCACCGTGGTGACGGAGCTGATGCCGACGCTCCCCGCGCTCTGGCAGCAGCGCCTGCGGTGGCAACGCGGCGCCCTCGAGAACATCGGCACCTACGGCCTGACCCCGGCGACCCTCCGCTACTGGGCGCAGCAGCTCGGCATCGGGTACAGCGTCATCGCCCTGACCTCGTTCCTGTCGCTGATGGTGCTGACCCTGCTCGCGGTCAGCACCTGGATCTGGTTCCCCTTCTGGCTCTGCCTGGGCCTCGTCTTCGTCACCGAACGCGTGGTCACCGTGTGGAAGGGCGGCTGGCGGGCCCGCCTGCTCGCGGTCACCGTGCTCCCCGAACTCTGCTTCGACATGTTCCTGAACGTGGTCTACGTCAAGGGCATCGTCGACATCACCCTCGGCAGGCATGCCGCCTGGGAACACGAAAGCATGAAGGTCGGAACCGGGAGCGCCGCCTGATGCCGGTCCACGTCCTCAGCCAGGTGCCCGCAGGCATCCTGCTGCCCGACACGATCCTCGCCTCGGAGTTCTTCGCCGTCTTCTCGGCCTTCGTCGGGATCAATACCGTCATCTACGTGGTCCTGGCCGTCGCCAAGATCCTGCCGAAGATCTATTTCACCGACTGGGTCAGGGGCAGCAACCGGCGGGCCGCCGCCCGCAGCATCTACGCGGTGGCGGAAATACCTGTGCGGCCGCCGCCTCCCCCGACCACGGTCGCCGTGACGACCCTCGAGGCATCCGTGCGCCGGGTGCGCGAGTCGGCGCATCCGCTCGCAGGAGTGCATGCGGGAGCGCACAGCGGAGCGCTCGCGTCGACGCACGGCGGGACGCACGCCGGGACGCACGCGGCTACGCACGTGGCTAGGCACGTGGCACCGCATGCCGCGCTACGCGGCCGACCGGCGCCGGATCACCAGCTGGCTCACCAGCACGAGCGCGAGCGCGGCGACGAGGATCCCGACGTAGACGAACGGCACTGACGTGATGCCCGAGCGTTCGAGGAGGATCCCTCCGAGGAGGGCGCCGCCGCCGATGCCGGTGTTGAACGCGGTCGTGTAGAAGGCGCTCGCGGTGTCGCGGATACGACGGGACGCCGTGTGCATCAGTCGGGTCTGCAGCAGGGCGGGCAGGGCTCCGAACGCGATGCCCCAGAGCAGGAACGCGACGATGGCGACCGGGAGCAAGCCGCTCCAGATGCTCAGCGCGGACACGCTGACCGCGCTCACGACGAGGCCGAGCCCGAGGCCGAGCTGGGGCCGGGCGGCGAACACCGTGCCGCTCAGGAGCAGTCCGACGGCACCGGCGATCCCGTAGGCGAACAGGAACGGGGCGATCGCGGACGGATCGACCCCGAGGCCGTCGATCAGGAACGGCGCGATGTACGTGTAGAAGGAGTAGTGACCGATCATGATCAGGGCTGCGATGACGCAGATCAGGGCGACGGGAGCGATCGTGGGGTCCCGGCGCGCGGGCGTCTGGGGGCGCGGGGCGGCTGCCGGGGCCGGGTCGGTCACGGCTGCCTGGTCGGTCACGGCTGCTGACGTGGTCTCGAGCCGCGCAGCGCTCGCGTCCGGGGC
>NZ_JASJXJ010000060.1:0-20708 GCF_035018685.1 Cryobacterium sp. RTC2.1 | reverse complement strand
AAGGGCCTGGGCGATCTGGACCGGGCGATCACCGCGGAGAAACTCGCGACCGCCCTGGCCCGGCTCCTCACCGAAGCGCGCACGGTGAACGCTGACCAGCTGTTCAAGCGCGCCCGGCGGGTGCGGGACGTGCTCGATGAGGCCGGCATCGCCGCCCGCGAGAAGGCCGTCTACGACGACCGGTCGTTGCGGTTCTGGCGGCTCCACACAGGGCAGGTGCGCATGGTCGGGTTGTTCGCCGCCGAAGACGGCGAATACCTGATGAGTACCTACGACGCCATCACCAGTCCCCGCCGGGGCGGGGTCCGGTTCGTGGACAAGGAGCAGGCCGCCTGGGCGAAGCGGGTGCAGGACGACCCGCGCACCACCGAACAGCTCACCGCGGACGCGTTCCTGGCCCTGATGAAACTCGGCGTGAAGGCCGACCCGAAACGCATCGCCGGAGGACGAAGCCCCGCCGTCCGCATGGTCACCATCCGCCCCACCGGCACCGCACCCACCGATGCCGTGCCAACCGAGGCCCCGTCACCCGCAGCCGACGCTGCGGCGAACCCCGAAACCGCGTCACCCGCGCTCCAGCCCGGCGTCATCGAGGGGACTGCGGTGACGGTCTCGGCCGAGACCTTGGAACGGAACCGGTGCGACAGCGGACTCCTCGACGTCACCTTCGACGACCACGGCCACGGCGTCGACCTCGGCCGCGAACAGCGCACGTTCAGCCCCGCCCAACGCGCGGCCCTCTCCCTCCGCGACGGCGGCTGCATGTGGCCCGGCTGCGACCGACCACCGTCCTGGACCGAAACCCACCACATCCAACACTGGAAAGACGACACCGGGCAGACCAACCTCGACCAAGGAATCCTGCTCTGCCGCGCCGACCACCTACGGCTCCACAACGAACACTGGCGCATCACCCGCGACGACACCGGCCAGTACTGGCTCACCCCACCACCCGGACTCGACCCCGACCAGAAACCCGTACTGCTCACCAGCAAGAACGCGATCCTCCGCGACGATGACTGACGAGGTCGGGCGGTATTCGGACCGGTTGCCGGTACCGGTCAGAGCCGGGCGAGCCGCTCGATGTCCTCGAGGAACTCGGCCGCGACCTGCGGCGAGACCGTGGTACGGGTGGCACGGATCGCCGCGAGGTAGTCCTCGGTCCGGGGACCGCTCGGCGCATCCGCTGGAACCTCGTCCGCGGTGAAGAGTGCCCGTTCGAGTGCCTCCTGCGAAGCGCGGCGGGCTGCGTACTCGATATCGGCGGGCGAGAAGCCCTCGCTCGCGGCGACGAGGGCGCGGAAGTCGACCGTGCCGGCGACGAGCGCCGGCACGTAGCCGGCCCAGATGGCCGCGCGCGCCGCGGCATCCGGAAGCCCGATCGGGATGACGTAGTCGAAGCGTCCGTGCCGGAGCAGTGCGGAGTCGAGGGCGCGGATGAAGTTGGTCGCGCAGACCAGGAGGCGCCCCGGCCGCTCACGGAAGGCCGGGATGATCTTGAGCAGCTCGTTGGTGACGCCCTGCAGCGGCGACGGCGGTTCGCCGCCGCGCTGGGCCGCGATCTCCTCGACCTCGTCGATGAAGACCACGGCGTGCTCGAGTTCGGAGATCTTGAGGAAGGTCTCCCGCAGGGCGCCGGCAAGTCCCTTCGGGTCGCCGGCCAGCCGGGAGGGGAAGACCTCGACGAACGGCCACTCGAGCCGGGAGGCGATCGCCTTGGCGAAGGTGGTCTTGCCTGTTCCGGGAGGGCCGAAGAGCACGACGGCCTTGGGCGGAACGACCCCGTACTGTTCGGCGAGGTCCGGTTCGGCGAGCGGCATCACGAGCCGGCGCTCGAGGAGTTCCTTCTCGGCGCGCATGCCGCCGACGGCCGCCCAGAGATCGCGCGGCAGGATGCGCCCGCCGAGCTCACCGAGCGCCTTCAGCCCCTCGCGCTGCACCGGGATCTCGCGCTCGAAGTAGCTCAGCTGCTTCTTGACGACGAAGCCGCGGTTGAGGAAGGCGTCGACCCGGCTCTCGGTCTCCGGCATCAGCGCCGAGAGCTTGGTCAGGCCGTGCGGGGCCATCTTCGATTCGAGTGCTGCGAGCATGGCCGTGCCGATGCCCTGGCTTTGCCAGGACTGCGCGGTCGCGAGGAACACGATCCAGCCCTGGGCATGCGCAGCACGGCCGACCGCGGCCCCGATGACCTCGTCGCCGTGCATGGCGACGACGGCGTGGTCCTTCTGGCAGGAGGCGAGCACTTCGGACAGGCCGTAGACCGGTTCTGTCTTGGTCTCGGTGACCTCCTGCCAGAGCCGGAGGATCCCATCAAGGTCGTCAGCGTGGAAATCGCGGATCCGCCAGCCGGTCATGGTGCTCCTTCGCACGGGAATGTCTGTTCCCACAATCTAGGGCACTCGCCCCTTGAGGGCGCGTGAGCGTGCGGCGTAACATTTCGTAACGTGGACGCCGCGGTCATCAGCCGGCACGGACCGACGCCGGGCTTCCGGAGCGGGATGACGGAAATGATGAGCATGACAGCGCAGATGATGGACTCTTCGATGGCGATGAAGAGCATGAGCGGCCTCGACATGGCGGCGATGCAGGACATGATCGAGTGTTGCAGCGCGTGCGAGCAGGCCTGTACGGTCTGCGCGGACGACATGATGGCCATGGGCATGACCGGTATGTCGAAGTGCATGAGCATGTGCCTCGACTGCGCCGACATGACCCACACGATGATGCGAATGATGCTGCGCCCCTCCGGCTACGACATGCAGGTCATGATGGCCCAGATGGATGCCTGCATGAAGATGTGCATGGCCTGCGCCGCCGAGTGCATGATGCACGCCGAAATGAGCGAAGAGTGCAAGATGTGCGCTGAGGCCTGCCGTCAGTGCGCGGCCGCGTGCGAGCGGATGATGTCGGCGATGAAGTCCATGATGCCGATGGCGTAAAGCAGAGGTCCCTTAGGACAGGCCGACGAGGTCGGAGAAGCCCGACAGCTCGACCGGCGCCAGGAGCACGTTCACGCGCTCGGCTCCGATCGCGAGCACGTGATAGACGTCGTGCAGTGCGACTGGTTCACCGACGGAGGCCGAGGCGCCGAGGTCTGCGTGGTTCCACACCCACACCGTGGCGTGATCGTCGAGGGTCGTTAACGCGAGCCAGCCCGAGTGGGTGACGGCGGTCACGATCGCGTCGCGCCACTTGCTCGGCGTCGCCGCGGACACGCGCTGCTGGATCAGCGGAAGGGCATGACCTGGTGCACTGCCGGTGCAGGTGTGACCCTGTGAGCAGTCGGGACGCGGGATCTTCCGGAGGGTGGGGTGCTGCTGGGTCATTGTGGTCTCTGTCCCTTCGTGTCGCGGTGTCTATCTCGGTTGTCAGCAGCCTAGGTCGGCGACCGGCGGATGTCCCGGCATCCGTCATCCAAGGAAACAATGCAGCCCCGCCGTTCAGGCCTCCCTCGATGACCGGATTCCGGTCGGCGGATGTACCATGAATGTGCGATCCCGTCCACCCCTCGTGATGGGTCGGGTTTCCATCCACGGATGCGAAACCGTGTCAATCTCGATCGCTCACACAATGAACCAGGCTCAGCGGCGCGCCGTTCATCAACCGTTTGAGACTGAGAGAACCCATGGCCGACGTGACGAAGAACTCCACCATCCACTACGTGTCCGCCGTGCGCTGGTCGGCGCTCAAGCGCGAGTTCGCTGCCCGCCGCGGTCCGGTCGCGACGACGCGTGACGACGACGAGGACTGAGAACACCGTGTCCGAAGCGCCATCGTCAGGCGAACCCAACGCGGCTTCGCCGGCCAACCAGGTCTCACTGCCGCGCTGGAATGAACTCAAGCGCGAGTACAACCTGCGGCACAAGTCGCTGATGCGGTACTCCGCTCCCGCTGCGGACACCGCGACGAGCCCGGACGGCACCGCCGGCTGACCGACCGCTGTGCCCTCGCCCGCTGAGCAGCCGGCTCCAGACCGCCTCGTGTGCGGGTCCAGTCGATAGTATGCAAACAGGGGGCGATGATGACACTGGAGCCACGGGAGACGTCGAGCACGACAGTTTCCCTTGTCCTCGGCCATGTGCGCGCACACGGCGGAGTGGCTGCCGTTGCCGATGTCCTCGCCAGGGCCGGGGTCACGGAGTCGATCGACTGGCTTGAGGACACAGCAAACTGGGTGAGCTACGACACCAGGATCCGGCTCTTCGAGGCCGCGACGACCGTGCTTGACGACCCGCGCACGATGTACACGGTGGGCTCGACGGTCGTCACCGACGGGCTGCATCCGGTGCTCGTGCAGCTCCTGAGCGCCTTCGCATCACCCGCAGCGGTGTACCGCCAATTGCCGCGGTTCATTCCCAAGTTCACGACCACCTCGACAATGGACTCCGTTTCCGTGCGGGGGACGTCGGCAAGCCTTCGCTACCGGCTGCACGAGGGCTATCGTCCGTCACGTCTCGACTGCCAGTACGCCCAGGGCCTGTTCGCCGCTCTGCCGTCCATGTTCGGGCTCAATACCGCCATCGTGGTCCACCCGGAATGCCAGTGCGACGGATATGAGTGTTGCGTCTACGAAGTGACGTGGTCGACCCGGCGCCGCTGGTGGTCGTTGCGGTCATGGACCCATCCGACCAACAGGTCCCTTGTGCTCTTGCGCGAGAAGGTCAAGGAGGTTCAGCTCGCCGCAGCAGACCTCGTCGGAAGCGACGATGTCGACGACGTTCTCGCCCGCATCGTCGCCCGTGCGTCGTCTGCAGTGCTTGCGCCGGCGTACCTGCTCATCATGACGTCCGACCACGGTGAGCCCGTGCTTCGCTTCCAGGGACTCGATGCCCCCAAGGCGGCCAGGGTCGCCGCGCGGATCCTCCACGGCGACGCCCTCGGCGACCGGGCGGTGATCGTGGACGTGGCCTCCAGCCGGCGCACCTACGGACGCCTTGCCGCACTCTATTCCCTCGGTCACACCGCGATGGAGGGGGACAGGACCCTGCTCGAGGCATACGCCGGCCACGCCGCCTCGGCGCTGGACCTGTTCACGGCCCTCGACGACAGCAGGCGCGAAGAGAGCAGGGCGGCGGCCATGCTGGTGCTCGCCCATGAGCTCGCGACGAGCAATGGCAGCGAGGCCGTCGCCGATGCCGTCGCACTCGCGGTACCGGCGATCGCCGGCTGCGATGCCGCCGCGGTGCTGCTCTGGGACGCCGGCCCCGGCGTGATGCACGCGGTCGCAACCGCCGGGCTCGATATGCCCCAGAGGGAGCGGGTGCTCGCGTCGCCGATCCCCGCCGCGCAGACGCCCGAACTGGTCGAACTCCTCGCCCACCAGCGGCCGGTCCCGCTCTCGGCGACGACCGCGAGCCCGCAACTGGCCGGCCTCCTCGCGGAATGCGGAATGACCACGGCGATCATCGTGCCGCTGCTCGCCGGCGATGTGCTGATGGGCGTCGTCGCCGGCGGGTGGCGTTCCGCTCCTGCCTCGGGCATCTCGCCGAGCACGCTCGCGCGGATCGAGGGCGTCAGCCATCAGGGCGCCATCGCGTTGCAGAACGCCCGGCTCCTCGCCACGGTTCGTCACCAGTCCCTGCACGACCCGCTGACCGGCCTCGCCAACCGGATGCTGTTCGCGAGTGAGCTCGATGCTGCAGTGTCGACGTGCGCGGAGGGCTCGTGCACCGCCGTGATGTTCTGTGACCTGGACAACTTCAAACAGGTCAATGACGTGCTCGGTCACGGCGCCGGCGACGAACTCCTCCGCCAGATCGCGGTTCGGCTCCGCGGGTGCCTGGGTACCGAGGCGACCATCGGACGTCTCGGTGGCGATGAATTCGCGGTCCTCGCCCACGAACTTGCCGGTCACGAACAGGCGGTCCACCTCGCTCATCGCGTCGTCGACAGCCTCAACCGGCCCTTCCATGTCTCCGGCCACGACCTGCGCATCACCGCGAGCATCGGGGTCGCGGTGCACAACGGCCCGGGGGATGGCGGAGAACGGCTGCTCGCCGCCGCGGACACCGCCATGTACGACGCGAAACGGACCGGCCGGAACCAGGTCGCCCTCGCGGACGACAGCAACCGGACCGACCCGGTCTCCTCACTTCACAGCGAGCTCGTCGAGGCACTCGGACGGGCCGAGATGCGGCTGCACTACCAACCCGTCGTCGCGCTTTCCTCCCCTGACCGGGTCGTGGGGGCAGAAGCCCTGATCCGCTGGGACCATCCCCGCCTGGGCCTGCTGGCCCCCGCCGCTTTCCTGCCGCTCGCGGAGGAGACCGGCCTCGTCGCCGACCTGGACCTGTGGGTGCTCGGCGAGGCGCTCGCCGACCTCGCGGCCCTCGGCGACGCCGCTGACCTCGCCGCCATCGGGGAGGCACCGCTGCACGTCGCCGTGAACCTCGCCAGTGCCACCCTCGTCGATCCGCGGCTGATCCCGACCGTGCGCGCTGCCCTCAACCGCAACCGGCTCCGTCCTGAGCGGCTGGTCCTCGAGATCGTCGAGAGCAGGGCCCTCATCGATCTTCCTGGCGTCGTGGAACGCCTCACCGAACTCCGGCGGCTCGGCGTGTGCATTTCGCTCGACGATTTCGGGACCGGGTTCTCGACCCTGGCCTGGCTCAACACCCTGCCCGTCGACCAGATCAAGATCGACAGGACCTTCACCGCGAACCTGCCGGATGCAGCATCCGTCGCCCTGGTCGAGGGGATCATTGCGCTCGCGCAGAAGCTCGACATCGACGTAGTCGCCGAAGGAGTGGAGACCGAGGACCAGCTCGCTGCGCTTCGGGAAGCCGGCTGCGCTTTCGCCCAGGGTTACCTGCTCGGCCGGCCGAAGCCCGCGTTCGTGTCCGTAACGCAGGCGACGGTGAGCCGCGCCTGAGCCCACCGCCATCGGGTATCCCGCAGCAAGAAGCCGGCGGGGTCAGGGCTGTCGCATCAACTCGACGGGTACCGGCGCTAGTTGGGCACGCAGTGTGATCAGGTCACGAGCGTGGGCATCAAGCCGCAGATCCTCGTCGGTGTCGAGGGGCAACGGGGCGACCGCACGCGAGTGGCCATCCGAATCGAGTGTGACGAAGATGCTCATGCACTGCGTGGTGAGCTTGAGGTCCTCCGGCGTGCGCGGGCTGCCGGATCGCACCCGGATGCTGATGTGCATGCTGCTCGGCCCGGTGTGGATCAGCCGTGCATCCACTTCGACGATGTGGCCGATGTGGATCGGCCGGTAGAAGTGGATGCCGCCGGAGTAGACGGCGACAGCCGACTCCGAGCTCCAGCTCGCCGCACAGGCGAATGCGGCCTCGTCGATCCAGCGCATCACCGTGCCACCGTGGGCGTTCCCGCCCCAGTTCGCGGCGGACGGAGCGGCCAGGAAGCGGAAGACCGTACGCGGAGTGGTGCCGACCCCGGTGTATTCCTGGGATCGCATAGTGTTCTGGATGGTGCGGCGCAAGGCGAGCCGGGCCTTGGCGTTCTCCTCGAGTTCACGATCGGCTGCTGAGGTCGCGACCCATTCCGGCACCGGAATGGGCTTCCCGTCTTCGTCGATCGCCACGAAGACGAGGATGCAATGCGTGGCCGGGGTGAACGTACGTTCGCGCACGTTCGCGGTGTCGACGGCGACGAGCACGTGCATGCTCGTGCGCCCGGTGTGGATCACACGTGCGCGGACCTCCACGAGGCTGCCAGGTGGGATCGGGCGGGTGAAGTGCACGTTGCCGACATAGGCCGTCACCGTGTCCGACGCGCTCCAACCGACCGCGCAGGCGTATGCGGCCTTGTCGATCCACTCGAGCACACTGCCTGCCGCGACAGTGATGCCGTCGGCGGCGGTGTCCTGCGGCACGGCCATGAACCGCAGGGTGATCCGGTCCCTGGAATCAGTGGCGGAGGCCGAGGCATCCTCGGTGTGTTCAGGGCTGCGAATCACGGGCACTCCAGGGGCTCGGCGTCGGGCTTTCAGCCAGAATCCCACAACCGCCGAGGAAGCGGAACCCGAGTGTTCGGATACTGACCGTCTGCCGGTGCGGCGAGCCGTGACCGGGTATCAGCCGCGTGTGACCAGGTGTGCCCTGAGCGCCTCGACGACGAGGTCGTGATCGAGCTGCTGGGCGAGACCGGAGACCCCGACGACGCCCATGAGCGCCCCGCGCACCCGCAGCGGAAAGGCGCCGCCGTGCGCGGCGTGCGTTCGCGGGTCAAGCCGGGAGGAGGTGTCGAAGTCGCGGCCCGCCGCGCGGAAACGGGTGCCGACGGCGAGCGAGGAGCTCGCAAACCGTCGCACGACCCGGAACTTGTTCTCGAGCCAGCCGTCGTTGTCCGCGCATGCTCCCGGCAGGGACGCGTGGAAGACCCGCTGGTCCCCGAACATGATCGCGATCGCGATCGGATGGTCCCGTTCGAGTCCGAGTTCCACGAGCAGGGAACCCACCGCCCAGGCGTCCGCGAAACCGAAGGAATCGAACTGGATGCTGCGCTCCTGCTCGAGGAGGAAGTCCAGCAGGCGTTCCTCCGCGGACTGTGTTGGTGCATCGGTCATCTCGAACCTTCCCAGGAAGTGCGGCAGGCGCCGCCCCGGACAGTCTTTCACTTCGGGTCTCCGTACGGGATGGTTCCTGAGCGTGGCGCGGCACGGAGTCGTCCTCCGCGTTTGACCCTGCCGGTCAGCAGGCAGAGACTGAAGGGGTGAATCGAAAAGAGGAAGACCGCGCGGTCGAGCAGATCATTGTGCGACTGGAAAAGAAGTTTCCCAACGAACCGCCGACGAGTATTGAGAAGACCGTGCACGAGCAGCAGCTCGCTCTCGCCCGGAACCCGCTGCGGGACTACATCCCCGTGCTGATCGAGCACGCGGTCAAGGACCGGTTGCGCCGGGCCGCACTGCACCTGCCCGCCGCGGCCTGAACCACCCTCAGGCGAGCAGGGGCGCGAGTTCCCGTGCGCCCATCCTGAGCAGGGCGAGGAATTCCGCAGGGTCGCCGATCCGTGCAGCAGGGGCCGACAGGCAGAGCCCAGCGACGAGCGTTCCCTCCCGGTTCCGGATCGGGATCGCGAGACAGCCGTTCCCCGGCGCCCACGGGCTCGAGAAGTACGCGTAGCCGTCGGTCCGGACCGTCGCGAGCTGCCCGGCCAGGTCCGGGTCCTCGCCGAGTACCCACGACTCGGCCCCTCGACGTTCTGCGAGCAGCAGCCGGCCCATCGCGCTCGTCTCGAGCGCCCGCGCGCTCCTGACGGACACGCTCGGCGGGTAGTCGGGGTCCGGATCGATCACCCGGACCCCGTCGCTGTCGTAACGCACGAGGTGGATGCCGCCACGGATGCGGGAGCGCAGCCGGTCGACGACCTCGCGCACAGCCTCCGGTGGCTGGGCGGGCGCGACCAGGCGGGCGAGTTCGACGACCTTGCGGCCGAGGGCGAACCCGCGCAGGTCCGGCATCCGCACGAGGTACTCGTCCTGGACCAGCAGGTTGAGCAGCCGGTACGCTGTCGCCTTCGGCAGCCCGAGGCTGTCCGAGATCTCCCGCGCCGTGACCCCCGACCCGCAGCGGGCCACCTCCTCGAGCACCGTCAGGGCGCTCTGGATGGCCTTCGGCTGGCGGGCACCGAGGTGCGCGGCGCCCGTCACGGGCCGGCCCGGCCCGATTCCCGCGCCGCGGCATCCGCCGGGCCCGGCCCGCCGAGGACGTCGCCGGTCACGGGCACGTCATAGACCCCGATGGTGTCCCGAAGCCAGGGGCGCCTCCGCAATCGCAGGCCGCACCAGGCGAGGCCGAGCGCCATCACGCCGAGGAAGACCCAGACCCCGAGCGCCCTGGCCGAGCCGCTCTCGACGGCGAGGTAGGTGACGAGCACGGCGCCCAGCAGCACGGCGGCGAGCACCGCGAACAACACCGGCCAGAAGGTGGCCTCGCCGATCCGCCGGAGGAACACGGGCGCGGCGACGCAGACGAGCAGGTACGCGGTCATGTAGCCGCCAGCGGCCCCGACGATGAGCACCTCCATGGTCTGCCAGATGCTGCCGGACAGCGCGATCGTCGTGAGCAGCACCGCCGTGATCACCGTCATCGCGACGAGTGCAGCGCCGAACGGCGTGCGATAGCGCGGGTGGGTGCGCCCGAACCTGCTCGGCAGCAGGCCCTCCCGGCCCATCGAGAAGAGCACCCGCACGAGCGCGGTCGTCGACGCGATCGCACAGGCCAGGAACGAGGTCGCGATGCTGACGTCGAGGAGCAGGCCGACCGCGTCGATCCCGTATGCGGCGGCGAGATCGTTGACCGGGGACGCGCTCGCCGCGATCGTGCCACCGAGGGCGGAGAACCCGACGAGCTGGCTGAACGAGGCGAGCAGGTAGAGCATCCCCGACCCGAGCACGGTGAACACGATCGCCCGCGGGATGCTCGCGTACGGGCGTTTCGCCTCGACACCGAGTGTTGAGGCGCTCTCAAAGCCGACGAAGGCCGTGAGGGCGAGGGCGGACCCGACCGCGAAGTTGGCGGGGTCGATTCCGCCCGGCGCGAGCTGCGACCAGTCGAGCACCGGCCAGAGCCGCACGAGCAGCGCGACAACGAGCACGACGATGATGAGCACCGAGACCGCCTCGACGAGCAGGGTGATCCTGGTCGAGAGACGGATGCCGCGGGCCAGCACGAGCAGGCACAGTGCCGCCATGACGACGATCAGCAGGCCCGCGACGAGGACGGATCCGGTGAGCGCCGGCCAGAACCTGCCGACCACGATCGTGAGGTAGTACCCGGCGCCGCCGAGCGCGAACATCGAAATGAATCCGTAGCCGACGAGCAGGCCGACGCCGGCGACGAACGCCGCCATCGTGCCGAGCCCGCGGGAGACGAAGGTGTAGATCGACCCGGCAGCGGCGATGCGCCGGGTGAACTGGTTGATCGTCGTCGCGACGAGGAACGCGAGCAGCATCGCGGTCGCGAGCGACCACACCGTCGCGCCGCCGGCGACGACGGCGACGAGGAGTGGGATCGTGGTCGCGGCGGCGGATGGGGCGACGGCGGACACGGACTGCGCGAGCACGTCGAGGAATCCCACGCTGCGCCGGTCGAGGCCATCGACGGGCGAGCGGGTTCCGATGCCGTCGACCGGCTGCGGATCGTTGATGGCCCTGGCCAGTGCGGTCATCGGTCCGGCCTCGTTCTTTCTCGTTCACAAGCTCACGGTCGGGGGCGGCGGTGCGGAGCCTCAGGCTAACCATCCGGCGTTGCGGCCGCGCTTCGGGAGTGTTTCGGTCGCGTGACCGCCGAGTGGGACAACGGGCGGCCCGTGTCTCATTCGGGCCGCCCGGACGTTTACCCCGGCGAGACCGGTCGGCAACAGGGGTCCGACAGGCTGGCCGCAGACCTTCCGCACCGCCTCCCCGACTTTCCCTGACGAACCCGCTCGAGCTGGAGATGACATGACCCTCACGAAAGATCCAACGGCATCCGTTGGCACACTGCCCGCCGAACGTTCCCTGACCGGTTCCCTCGGCGTCACGTCGATCGTGCTGATGGTCGTGGCCGCCGCAGCGCCGCTCACCGTCATCGGCGGCTCGGCTCCGCTCGGCATCCTGCTCGGCAACGGGGTCGGATTCCCCTCGATGTTCGCCATCGCGGCGATCGTCCTGCTCTTCTTCTCCGTCGGCCTCGCCGCGATGACCAAGCACGTGCCGAAGCCCGGCGCGTTCTTCACCTTCGTGAACTACGGGCTCGGCAAGCCGGCCGGCCTCGCGACGGCCTTCCTCGCGCTTCTCACATACACGACCATCCAGGTCTCGGTATACGGGTACGTCGGCTACATCCTGAGCGTCACGCTCACGGGCCTCGGCGCACCTGACCTGCCCTGGTACCTCTACTCGCTCGCGGCCGTCGCCCTCGTCGGGTTCCTCGGCTACCGGCACATCGACCTGAGCTCGAAGGTGCTCGGTGTGCTCCTGCTCGGCGAGGTCGGCGTCGTGCTCGCGCTCGTCGTCGCGGTGGTCGTCAACGGCGGCCCGGAGGGCCTCTCGATGGCGCCCTTCGAACCGAACAACGTGCTCACCGGCTCCCCGGCGATCGGCCTGATGTTCGCGATCGCCGCCTTCATCGGCTTCGAGTCCACCGCGATCTTCCGTGACGAGGCGAAGGACCCCGGCCGCACCATCCCGCGGGCCACCTACGTCGCCGTGATCGGCATCGGCGTCTTCTACACGCTCGCGTCCTGGGCGCTCGTGATGGCATGGGGACCGAGCGGCGTCGTCGCCCAGGCCGCGGAGAACCCGGGCGCGATGATCCTGATCACGACCCTCGCCTACCTCGGACCGATCGGGCAGGTCGTGATGAACGTGCTGCTCATCACGAGCATGTTCGCGTGCGTGCTGTCCTTCCACAACGTGATCACCCGCTACCAGCACTCGATGTCCAACGCCCGGGTCCTTCCCGACTTCCTCGGCCGGGTGCACACGAAGCACTCCGCACCCCACCTGTCCTCGATCGTGCAGACCGCGACAGCCGCGATCCTGACGATCCTGTTCGCCGCGCTCGGCCTCGACCCGGTGCTCCAGGTCTTCACCTGGTTCTCCGGCGTCGCGACCCTCGCGATCGCCGTCCTGATGGCCGTCACGAGCGTCGCGGTCGTCGTCTACTTCGCCCGCACCAGGAAGGACAGGCGGCTCTGGAACACGGTGATCGCCCCGGTGCTCGGCCTCCTCGGACTGCTCGGCGCCGCGGTGCTCATCGCCACGAACTTCCCCTTCCTCGTCGGTGACGTCGACGCGGACGGAGCCCCCGTGTTCGGCGTCGTGAGCGCGGTCCTGCTCGGCCTCGTCGTGCTCTTCCCGCTCGGCGGACTCGTGCAGGCGCTCATCCTCAAGCGCACCAACCGGGTCGCATACGACCAGATCACGGATGCCATCGGCGGGTGACCCGCTGACCCCGCCCGCAGCATCCGCTCACCTCTCACCACCCTTCGACTGGAGAACCATGACCATCACCGATCTCGACACCCCGCACGGCCACCACGAACACGGCGGCCACGATCACGACCACGGCCAGCACGACGCCGGGACCGTGCCGAGCCACCCGGTCGGCAGCCTCACCGCCGCAGAGTTCGAGACCGTGCGCGACGTCGTCACGGCGGGCGCCGACTGGAACGCGACCACCCGCTTCGCCTATGTCGGGCTGTGGGAACCGCACAAGCGTGAGGTCCTCGCCTGGCAGGACGGCACCGGGCCGCTTCCCGACCGGCAGGCCCGGGTGATGCTTCTCGACATGGAGACCGGCCGGTCGACGGATAACATCGTCTCCATCCCCGGTCGCGCGGTGCTCACGACGAGCGTGCTCGACGGGTCGGCCGGCCAGCTGCCCGTGCTGCTCGCCGAGTTCGACGCGATCGCCGGGATCGTCGCCGAGGACCCGCGCTGGGTCGCCGCACTCGCCGCGCGGGGCACCACGATCGAAGAGGTCGTTGTCGTGCCGCTCTCTGCCGGGCACTACGACTACCCGGAAGAGGTCGGCCGCCGGATCGTCCGGGTGCTCGCGTTCCGCCAGGACTACCCGGAGGACCACCCCTGGGCGCACCCGGTCGATGGGCTCTCCGCCTACGTCGACACCGCCTCCCGCACCATCACGCGCCTCATCGACGTCGGCACCCTCGACATCCCGGCGGAGAGCGGCAACTTCGACGACCCGGCCGTGCAGGGCGCCCCGCTCACGACCCTCAAGCCGATCGTGATCTCCCAGCCGGAAGGACCGAGCTTCACGGTCGACGGCGAGTGGGTGAGCTGGGCGAACTGGAAGTTCCAGGTCGGCTTCGATACCCGCGAGGGCCTCGTGCTGCGCCAGCTCTCCTTCACGGACGCGGGGGAGGAGCGCCCGGTCATCTACCGGGCCTCGATCAACGAGATGCTCGTGCCATACGGGGACCCGTCCCCGGTGCGGTTCTGGCAGAACTATTTCGATACCGGAGAGTACCTCTTCGGCCGGTTCACCAACTCCCTCGCGCTCGGCTGCGACTGCGTCGGCGAGATCAAGTACTTCGACGCCGTCCTCGCCGACGAACTCGGCAACCCGTTCACGATCAAGAACGGCATCTGCATGCACGAGGAGGACGTCGGAACGCTCTGGAAGCACGGCGACATGTTCACCGGCTCCAACGAGGTGCGCCGGCAGCGGCGACTCGTGATCAGTTTCTTCACCACCGTCGGCAACTACGACTACGGGTTCTACTGGTACCTGTCGCTCGACGGCACCATCGAGTGCGAGGCCAAGCTCACCGGCATCCTCTTCACATCGGCATACCCGGGGATCGGGGAGCCTATCGGAGAGACCGCGATCGAGGGAGACTACGCGTATGCCAGCGAGGTCGCTCCCGGGCTCGGCGCCCCGTACCACCAGCACCTCTTCAGCGCGCGGCTCGACATGATGGTCGACGGGCTGTCCAACGCCGTCGACGAGATCGACGGCGTGCGCTTGCCGATGGGGCCGGGCAACCCGCACGGCAACGCCTTCACCAAGAAGACGACCCGGCTCACGAGTGAGGCGGGCTCCGGGCGGGTCGCCGACGCATCCGTCGCCAGGGCCTGGCACATCGTCAACACCGAGAAGACCAACCGGCTCGGGCGCCCGACCGGCTATGTTCTGCAGCCGGAGCAGTCTCCGACGCTGATGGCCGACCCGGGGTCTTCGATCGCGAAGCGCGCCGAGTTCGCAACGAAGCACCTCTTCGTGACCCAGTACGACCCGGCGGAGCAGTTCGCGGCCGGTGACTTCGTGCACCAGAACCCGGGCGGGGACGGCATCACGAAGTACATCGCGGGCGACAGGTCGATCGACGGCGAGGACATCGTGCTCTGGCACACCTTCGGGCCGACGCACTTCCCCCGGATCGAGGACTGGCCGGTGATGCCGGTCGACTACGCGAAGTTCACGCTCAAGCCATACGGCTTCTTCGGTGCGAACCCCGCGATGAACGTGCCGGCAAACGAACCGGTGTCGCACTGCTCGCACGGCCACGACGGCGCGGCGCACGAGCACACGCACCACTAGGACGAGAGGAGAGCGCTGGTGACCTGGGCACTGCACGGAATCATGATCGGCGGCGCGTCGCTCAACCTCTGCTGCGTGCTCGGCAGCCGGCGCTCCCGGTCGGGCCTCGCGGTCGTCTCCACCCTCGTGATGCTCGCGGCGATGACGGATTCCGCCTCCGGTGTCTTCGGCCTCGGGCCCTTGCCGTGGGCGGCGATCCTGATCGCCTGGGGACTGACCTGTTCGGCGCTGCTCCGCCGCCGTACCGCCACGGGCGCGCCTCAGAATGCGACACCTCACGGAGGTGCGGGGCAGACGATGCTGCTGCACCACCCGCTCGGCCTCGTGGTCACCGCCGGCCAGCTGATGGCTCACACGGTGATGTCCCCGGGCGGCGCCGCCGCGGCGGGGCACACCCACTCGGATTCGCTCCTGCTGCCCCTGGTCTGCGTGGCAGGCGGGGCGTTCGTGGTGTGGTCCCTCGTGCTGCTCGTGACCGAGAGCCGCACCCGGCTCGAACGCGGCAACCTCCTCGGGATGTCGGCCATGACGGCGGCGATGGCCGTGATGCCCTTCGCCTGAGCCGCTACGCAGGACTCCCGGTGGGAATCAGGCGGGCTCCCACGGCAGGCGCTGTTCGAAGGGGACCGGCGCGAGCGGGATCATCACGACCGGCCGGTGCTGGCGATGCGCGAGGCGCACCGCGATCGAACCGCTGAAGAAGGCCTGAAGTCCCGCTCGGACGCTCGACTCCCGGGTACCCACGACGATCATGGCGGCGCCGAGGGTGTCGGCGAGTGTGCCGATCGCGAGGGCGGGGTCCCCGGCGAGTGCCCGGGTGCTCCACGCGACCGGGCGGCCTTCGAGCGCAGCCGTGAGCCGTGCGGCGAGCCGGGGAGGAAGAGCCTCGTCGGCGAGGTCCACGACATCGGGATCGAAGGAGAGCGAGGTCACGCTGCCGTCCGGGTGTTCCTCGATCACGTAGCGTCCGGTGTCGACCCACGCGCAGACGAGCTCCGCACCGAAGTGCTCCGCGAAGACGGCGGCCTGCTGCACGACGGCATCCGGCTGGCCGGTGTCGACCCCGACGACGATCCTCGCGGTCTGCCGGCGATCATTCGGCTGTGCGGTGGTCACGGGGCCTCCTTCGACCCCACCCTAGCCCTGTCGGGCAGCACAGGCACCTCACAGGTCTTCCTTTCCGCACTCATAACGCGGCCAGTGCTCTGGCATAGGCTCTGGGCGGAGAGTGGCCACCATGACCCGATCAGCAGCTCTCGCCCTCGACGTCGTCGTGCCCGTGTACAACGAACAGCAGACCCTCGCGCGCAGCATCCGTGTGCTGCACGCGTACCTGACCGACCAGTTCGAGGAACCCTGGCGCATCACCATTGCGAACAACGCCAGCACCGACAACACCGCCGCGATCGCCGACTCGCTCACGGCCGAACTGCCGGGCGTCCACGCCGTGCACCTCGTCGAGAAGGGCAGGGGCCGGGCGCTCAAGCGGGTCTGGCTCGCCTCGCCCGCCGCAGTCGTCGCATACGTCGACGTGGACCTCTCCACCGACCTCCGTGCGCTCCCGCCGCTCGTCGCCCCGCTGCTCTCCGGCCACTCCGATGTCGCCATCGGCAGCCGGCTGTCGCGCGGGTCCCGCGTCACCCGCGGCGGCAAGCGCGAGTTCATCTCCCGAAGCTACAATGCCCTCGTCCGCACGACGATGGGCGTCGAATTCAGCGACGCCCAGTGCGGCTTCAAGGCGATGCGCCGTGACGTCGCCCAGCGGGTGCTCCCCCTCGTGGAGGACAACGGCTGGTTCTTCGACACCGAGATGCTCATCATCGCCGAGCGCGCCGGGCTCCGGATCCACGAGGTGCCCGTCGACTGGATCGACGACCCCGACAGCCGGGTCGACGTCGTCGGTACCGCCGCCGACGACCTCAAGGGCCTGGTCCGGGTGGCGCACTCGCTCGTCACCGGCAGGATCCCCGTCGACGAGATCTACGCCGAGCTCGGCCGACCGCCGTTCGAACCGCCGACCCCGCCGACCTTCCTCGGCCAGGTGCTGCGCTTCGGCGTGATCGGCGTGCTGTCGACCATCGCGTTCGCGCTGCTCTACCTCGTGCTCCAGTACGTGATGCCGGCCCAGCTGGCCAATTTCCTGTCCCTGCTCATCACCGCGATCGCGAACACCTGGGCCAACCGACGCCTCACCTTCGGCGTGCGCGGGCGGCGAGGCGCGGTCAAGCACCAGGCGCAGGGCCTTGTGATCTTCGGCCTGGCCTGGCTCGTGACGAGCGGATCCCTCCTCGTGCTGCACCTTGTCCGAGCGGATGCCGGGCCCCAGGCCGAGATCATCGTGCTCACGGCGGCCAATCTCCTCGCGACCGTGATGCGGTTCGTGCTGCTGCGGCTCTGGGTCTTCCGGAGCCAGCGGACGCCGGCCCCGACCAGGACGGAACCACGCACCTCCCGCGACGAAGTGACCTCCCGCGACGAGCCCTCCCGGAGGGACGCTCCCGCCAGACAGGAAGTGACCAGTTCATGACGACCCAGGTTTCCCCGCGCCCCTCCGTCTCTCCGCTCGACGCCCGCTTCGGCGCCCGCTTCGTGACCAGCCTCGCGGCCCTGCCGCGCACCCTCGTGCGGGGCAGGGCCGGCTCCGCGCGCTGGGAACGGCCGGCCCTGCTGGGTCTCCTGCTCGCGACAGCGGTGCTCTACATCTGGGACCTCGGCGCGAGCGGCTGGGCCAACTCGTTCTACTCCGCCGCTGTGCAGGCCGGCTCGGTCGACTGGACCGCGTTCTTCTACGGGTCCTCCGACGCCGCCAACGCGATCACCGTCGACAAGCCGCCGGCGAGCCTGTGGCTGATGGCCCTCTCGGTGCGCCTGTTCGGACTCAGTTCGTGGAGCATCCTCGTGCCGGAGGCCCTGATGGGCGTCGCATCGGTCGCCGTGCTCTTCGCCACCGTGCGCCGCCGCTTCTCGGCAGGCACCGCCCTGCTCGCCGGCGCCGTGCTTGCCGTGACCCCCGTCGCCGCGCTGATGTTCCGGTTCAACAATCCGGATGCCCTGCTCGTTCTCCTCCTCAGCCTCGCCACCTACTTCACCCTGCGCGGCATCGAGACCGGTGCCCTGAAATGGGTGCTCTGGGCGGGAGCGATGGTGGGCTTCGGATTCCTGACCAAGCAGCTGCAGGCATTCCTGATCCTGCCTCCGCTCGCGGGGGTCTACCTGTACGCGGCGCCGCACCGGTTCCGCACCCGCCTCTGGCACTCGTTCGCGGCCCTCGGCGCCGTGATCGTCTCGGCAGGCTGGTGGGTCGCCATCGTCGAACTCGTCCCGGCGAACTGGCGTCCGTACATCGGTGGCTCGCAGACGAACAGCTTCCTCGAGCTGACGTTCGGGTACAACGGATTCGGCCGGCTCACCGGGAGCGAGACCGGGAGCGTCACGGGAGGCGCCGGCGGCACGGGTGCGTTGACGGGCGGCATGTGGGGTGAGACCGGGATCTTCCGGCTCTTCCTCGGCGAATTCGGCGGCCAGATCACCTGGCTGTTGCCCGCCGCGCTGGTGTTGTGCGTCGCGGCGCTCGTCGTGCTCCGCCGCGCCCCGCGGATCTCGCTCCGCCGGGCCACCCTTCTCCTCTTCGCCGGGTACCTGATCCTGACCGCGCTGGCCTTCAGCTTCATGGCCGGGATCTTCCACGCCTATTACACGGTCGCCCTCGCGCCCGCGCTCGCCGGAACTTTCGCGATCGGTGCGAGCCTCGTCTGGATGAAACGCACGGCGCTCTGGGCCCGGATCACGGCGGCCGTCGCGATGCTCGCGACGAGCGCCTGGGCGTGGGTGCTGCTCGACCGCGCCACCGACTGGCTGCCGTGGCTGAAGTTCGTCGTCGCCGCGCTCGGCCTGGTCGCCGCCGGACTGCTGATGGCGCCGCCGCGGGCGGCCTGGCTCAGGAGGCTGCCGGGGAAGTGGTGGGGCAGGGCCACGGTCGCGATCGCCCTCACCGGCGCACTGCTGGCACCCGTTGCCTACACGCTCGAGACCGTGTCGACGGCCCACACCGGGTCGATCGTCACGGCCGGCCCGACCGTTTCCGGCGGCATGGGCGGGATGGGCGGCGGTGGAATGCCCGGCGGCCGGGCCGGGTTCCCCGGCGGCAACGCCGGCGGATTCGCCGGGGGCGGCACTCCGCCGGCTGGCCCGACTGTCGGGAACGGCACCGTCCCGAACGGCACCGTCCCGAACGGCACCGTCCCGAACGGCACGACAGGGACGCTGCCGACCGGAGGGCGCCCCGGCGGTGCCGGAGGATTCATGGGATCAGCGAGCGTCAGTGCAAGCCTCGCCGCGCTGCTCTCTGTGGATTCCGGCAGCTACACCTGGGTCGCCGCGGCGATCGGGTCGGACTCGGCCGCCGGCTACCAGCTCGCGACCCAACTGCCGGTGATGGCGATCGGCGGCTTCAACGGGAGCGACCCCGCCCCCACCCTCGCCGAGTTCCAGGCCGATGTGGCAGCGGGGAAGATCCACTACTTCATCAGTGGAACGACCGGCCAGGCCAACGGCGGATCGAGTGCCTCGAGCGAGATCGCCGCCTGGGTCGCGGAGAACTTCACCGCCCAGACCGTCGACAGCGTCACGCTCTACGACCTGTCTGCGGGTGCAACGGCGGCGAGCTCGTAGCGGGCGGACGGGCGAACGCCCGCAGCTACGGAAGGGACCGGGCCGCTGCAGTGGGTCCCGTCAGCGCCACGGCTCCACTCCAGGGATGATCTGCTGCATCCGTGGCTGAGTCGTATTCATGGCGACAGGGTCGCAGGGACCACCGACATTCGGTCGGAGAACACGATCGCTGCGGATGCCGGAGCGGAGCGTCGGGCGCGCGCCGCGGCATCCGCTGCGGGTCAGCCGAGGAGGAGCTTGGCGAGCTGGTCGACGGAGTAGACGGTCGCGGTCGCTGCGGCGGCCTCTGCGGGAGAGCCGTAGCCCCACTCGACGAGGATCGTCGGCACACCGTGGGCTGCGGCGCCCTCCGCGTCGTAGCTGCGGTCGCCGACCATGACGGGGGTGCTGAGGCTCGTGCCGACGGCGGCGAGGCGGTTCAGGGCCTCTTCGACGATGTCGGCCTTGGCGCTGCGGGTCTCCGCGTCACTCGCCCCGACGATGACCGTGAAGAACCGGGCCAGGTCGAAGTGCTCGAGGATCGTGATCGCGGCGTGCTCCGGCTTGCTCGTGGCGAGGGCGAGGGGGATTCCGGCCTCGTGCACGCGCTGGAGCAGGCCGGCGACGCCCGGGTAGACGGCGGTGTCGAGCATGGCTTCGCCGTGATAGTCGGCGCGGTAGACCGCGACGGCCTCAGTGGCCTCCTCTGCCGTCATGCCGGCGTACTCACGGAAGGCGGCGAAGAGGGGCGGGCCGACATAGGCGAGCAACTCGGCGTCGGTCGGAACCGGTCGGCCGAGAAGGGCGAAGGTCCGGGCGAGGGAGTTGGTGATGGCCGGGGCGGAATCGGTGATGGTTCCGTCGAGGTCAAAAAGTATTGCACTCCAGGTGCGAGTCAAAGTCGAATTCACTCGCTAATCCTAGAGGCCAGAGGCCCGATTTCCCACGAAATGGGTAATTTTCTGGCTCTCCTGACGTTACCGTGGGTGGTTTCCGAGCGCCTTAACGAGTGCACGCCGCTCTCCGTCTAGGTTTCTAACT
>NZ_JASJXJ010000059.1:0-21187 GCF_035018685.1 Cryobacterium sp. RTC2.1 | reverse complement strand
CCCCCCGGGGGCCGGGGTGGCCCCCCCTTCTTGTTTCGGCTGGCTCTGGTTTCAGCTGCCCGTGCAGAGAAAGTGCCGGTTAGACGGCGTCGAGCGCGTAGCCCTCTTCGCCGTGCACGATGGTGTCGACGCCGGCTACTTCGTCTTCGTTCGTGATGCGGAAGCCGATCGTCTTCTGGATGATCCAGCCGATGGCGTATGCCATCACGAAGGAGTAGATGCCGATGCCGAATGCCGCGAGGGCCTGCACGCCGAGCTGGTTGAAGCTGCCCGTCTGGAGGAGGCCGACGTTGTTGCCGACGAGACCGACGTAGAGCGTTCCGATGATGCCGCCGACGAGGTGGATGCCCACGACGTCCAGGGAGTCGTCGAAGCCGAGCTTGAACTTCAGGTCGATCGCGACGGCACAGACGGCGCCCACGATGAGCCCGAGGAGGATGCCCCACATCGGGGTCAGGATGTTACACGCGGGGGTGATCGCGACGAGGCCTGCGACGGCGCCCGATGCTGCACCGATCATGGTCGGCTTGCCGTCCTTGATCTTCTCAACGATCAGCCAGCCGATGATACCGGCGGCGGGTGCTGCGAGGGTGTTGATCCAGGCGAGGGCGGCGATACCGTCGACGGCGGCTTCGGAGCCGGCGTTGAAGCCGAACCAGCCGAACCAGAGCAGTGCGGCGCCGAGGAGGGTCAGCGGCACGTTGTGCGGCTTGGAGATGCCCTTCTTGAAGCCGACGCGCTTGCCGAGGACCAGGGCGAGGGCGAGGCCGGCCGCACCGGCGTTGATGTGCACCGCGGTGCCGCCGGCGAAGTCGTTGACCTTGAGGAGGAAGGGAGCCCAGCCGTCCGTGAGGTTGAACACCCAGTACGCGACCGGGAAGTAGACCAGGGTGGCCCAGACGCCGGCGAAGATCATCCACGCGCCGAACTTGGCCCGGTCGGCGATCGCTCCGGAGATGAGGGCGACGGTGATGATCGCGAAGGTGGCCTGGAAGCCGGCGAACGCGAGGGCGCCCAGGTCGGGTCCGCCGTCCTTGCCGCTCGTCAGGAGTGCGTTGAGGCCGATCAGCTCGGACGGGTTTCCGAGCCAGCCGCCGATGAGCGGCGGTCCGAAGGACAGGCCGTAACCGTAGAGGACCCACAGCACGCCGATCAGGCCCATGGCGCCGAAGCTCATCATCATCATGGAGATGACGCTCTTCGCCTTGACCATGCCGCCGTAGAAGAAGGCCACGCCCGGAGTCATCAGGAGGACGAGGGCTGCCGCGACGAGGAGCCACAGGGAATTGATGTTTGTGGTAAGTGCATCAGTCGTATCGTCCAGCAGGACCGACAGTTCAACCATGGATATGGTTACCTCTCTCTAACTAACAGGGATGACCGCCGACGTGCACAGGGTGAGCGTGAAGCGTGTATCGGCAGGTACAGAGACAGTGTGGAGTGCACACGTTTCCGCACACGCTCAGGGATGTTTCGACCGCGTTACGCGATTGTTGACCGTGTTAACATCGTGTTTCCTGACGCCCGGTATCTCCCGACTCCGCGTTTCCCGGCTTGACTCAGCCGCCGATTCGACAGGGCCGTTCCGGCAAACAGGCACGTCAGAGCCGCATTCGGCCGCGACGGATCCCGGTTTCAGTCGTGCGGAGGGAGCTCGCCCGTTGTCAGTGCCACCATCCGCGACTGGGAGCGCTGGTACTTCTTCCGGTAGCCGCCCGCGAGCATCTCATCGTCGAAGACCTCCGCGAGGGGCAACCCGCTCGCGACGATCGGTATTTCGGCGTCGTAGACGCGATCGATGAAGGCGACCAGCCGCAGGGCATCCGTCTGGTCGGTCAACAGGTAGCTGTCGGTCAGGGCGATGACCTCGACCCCGGCGATCAGTTTGATGTACTTCGACGGATGCACGGTGCTGAGATGCCGGATCAGGGAACCGAAGTCGTCTTCCGTCACGTTCGCTCCCCTGGCCACGAGCGCCGCGACGAGCCGGTCGAGTTCGGGTCCCTCGACGGCGACGGAGTGGCCTTCGATGTCGCGCCTGCGGTAGTCGAGCCCGTCGATGCGGAGGATTTCGAAGTTCGCGGACATGGCGCGGATCTCGCGAAGGAAGTCGATGGCCGCGAACCGGCCCTCACCGAGTGAATTCGGCGGCGTATTGGAGGTCGCGGCGACCCGGGTGCCCGAGGCCACGAGCTCGCCGAGCAACCGCGTCATCAACATGGTGTCGCCCGGGTCGTCGAGTTCGAACTCGTCGATGCAGATGAGCTTCGCCCCGGAGAGCTGCCGGACCGCCGCAGCATAACCGAGCGCCCCGACGAGGGCGGTGTATTCGATGAAGGTGCCGAAGTACTTGGGGCCCGGCGCGGAGTGCCACAGCGCGGCGAGCAAGTGGGTCTTCCCGACGCCGAACCCACCGTCGAGGTAGATCCCCGGGAGTTGCGCTGGAGCCTTCCGGGTACGTGAGAAGAATCCGCCGGGGCGCTGCGGTCGCCAGGCCTCGGCGAAGGCCGTGAGCCGGTCGACGGCCTCGAGCTGGGAAGGGAAGTTCACATCGGGCTGGTAGGACTCGAATGAGGCGTGCTCGAACTGGGGAGGCGGCACGAGTTCGGCGACGATTTCGGCCCCCGTGATCTCGGGAGAGCGTTCCGCGAGCCGATGCAGCCGACTGGGAGCCCGGGGCGCCTCTGGAACCATCGTGGAATACCCGTGTTTCTGTCTCGGTTGGCCATATGGGCTGCTTTTCGGACATTCGTGTTGAAGTATTTCACCACGAATGCGCGACCAGGCCGGACCGCGTACATTCGAAGCGCGGGCCGGAAGACCAGCCTAAACCGCGTTCAAATGATCCCGGGGCACCGCCCGGCCCCACTGGAGGTTCCCATGCCCGTCGATCTCGATCCGGATGCCAAGTTCGCCGCGTACGCTCATCCCGAACGGCTCGTCAGCACGGCCTGGCTGCGCGAACACCAGGGTGATGCCGGACTCACTGTCCTCGAGTCCGACGAGGACGTGCTCCTCTATGAGAGCGGCCACATCCCCGGCGCCGTCAAGATCGACTGGCACACCGAGCTCAACGACGCGGTCCAGCGGGACTTCGTCGACAGCGCTGCCTTCGCGGCCGTCCTGGGTTCGAAGGGCATCGCGCGCGATTCCACCGTCGTGATCTACGGCGACAAGAACAACTGGTGGGCCGCGTACGCGCTCTGGGTGTTCAGCCTCTTCGGCCACCCCGACGTGCGCCTGCTCGACGGCGGCAGGGACAAGTGGATCGCCGAGGGCGGAGCCCTGACCCGCGAGGCCACGGAGGTGGCTGCCGCGGAGTACCCCCTCGTCCCCCGCAACGACGCGCCGATCCGCGCCTTCAAGGACGACGTGCTCGCACACTTCGGCCGCCCGCTCATCGACGTCCGCTCCCCCGAGGAGTACACCGGGGAGCGCACCACGATGCCCGCATACCCGGAGGAAGGCGCCCTGCGCGGCGGCCACATCCCCTCTGCGGCCTCCGTGCCGTGGGCGCGCGCCGCGGCACCGGATGCGACCTTCAAGTCCCGCGCGGAACTCGAGGCGATCTACCGCGGCGAGGCGGGGCTCCGCGAGAACGATGCCGTGATCGCGTACTGCCGGATCGGCGAGCGGTCGAGCCACACCTGGTTCGTGCTCACCCACCTGCTCGGATTCGAGGACGTGCGCAACTACGACGGTTCCTGGACGGAATGGGGCAACGCCGTGCGGGTCCCGATCGTCACGGGAGCGGCCGCCGGTACGGCCCCCGAACCCCGCTGAACCAGGACAGGATCTGATTGATGACCACCACCGAACTGCCCGCGAAACTGGCCGAGATCCAGGAAGACTTCCTCGAGCTGGAACAGAAGGACCGCTTACTCCTTCTGCTCGAGTTCGCCGATGAACTCCCCGAGCTTCCGAGCCGGTACCAGGAGCATCCCGACCTGCTCGAACGCGTCGTCGAGTGCCAGTCACCCGTGTTCATCTTCGTCGATGTCGACGACCGGGACGCGGTGCACCTGCACGCGACGGCGCCCAGGGAGTCCCCGACGACCCGGGGATTCGCGTCCATCCTCGCGCAGGGCCTCGACGGCCTGTCCGTCGCCGAGGTGCTCGCCGTGCCGGACGACTACCCGCAGACCATCGGACTCACGCAGGCGGTCTCGCCGCTCCGCATCCGTGGCATGTCCGCGATGCTCGCCCGCACCAAGCGCAAGCTGCGCGAGCGCCCCTGAGACCGCTATCCGGCCGGGTGGAGCGGATCATCAGGCCCGGTCGGTTCCGCCGGGGATTCGAGTTCGCCGAGCCAGGTCCCGATCGCCGCGTTCCATCCTTCCCTGTCATAGTTCCAGAGTTTGGTGTGCCGCGCGACGGTGAACGGTAGAAAGGTCACGATGTCGGGCCGGCGAACCGCGAGGGCGCGCGACGGGCTCGAGGGCACGTAGCCGTCGTCATCGCTGTGCATCAGGAGCACGGGGAGCTCGAGGTCGTCGGCGCGGGTCACGAAGTCGAGCCTGCGGAAGTCGATCGGACTCGCCTGGCCGGTGAGGCGGCCGCCCCACCGCCGGCCGAGGACCTGCATGGCCCCCGTGGCAACGAGGCCAGGCAGGCGAAGCGTGCTGCCCTGGAACGCGACGACGTCTGCCCAGTCGATCACAGGCGAATCGAGCACGATGCCGGAGAGCAGGTGCGGGTAGCCCGTACGCGTCGCGGTTTGCAGCACGATCGCGCCGCCCATCGACCACCCCATCAGCACGATGCTCGTCGCGCCGCGAGCCGCCGCGAAACCGATCGCCGCATCGATATCGCGCCATTCGGTATCCCCGAGTCCGTACCGGCCGTCGTCGCTTCCCGGCGCGTCGCCGTCGTTGCGATACGAGACCAGGAGGCAGCTGTAGCCCCTGTCGTGGAACACAGGGACGGCCCGCAGGGTCTCCTGCCGTCGCACACCCCGCCCGTGCACCTGGATCACCCAGCGACCGTCCGGCCGCTCGGCGGGGACCAGCCAGGCCGGGGCCTCGCCGACCTCCGTCTGCACCTGCACCTGCTCGAACGGGAGGCCGAGATCCCAGGGACCCAGATAGGAATACCCGCCGAGGCGGCCTCTGCGGGCCTCGCTCAGGTCCCCGTAGTCGATACGGGCTATCCGGCGGATGACCGCCGTCTTCGTCACGCGGAGGACCTCGCCGAGCTGGGCGTGCCCGGACTCACGCTCGAACCAGAAGCTGTAGTCACCGGGCAACACGGAATCCGGCGTCACCGCGAGCGTGATCGTCGCGGCCTCGAGATCGACGCCGAGAACGTCGGTGTCGTCGGCGCGTGCGTCGGACGGCGTCACGATACGACGCGCCATCACGGCGGCCAGCACGCTCACTCCCGCCACCACGACCGCGGCCGCGCCGGCAACTACGAGAGCCGTGACCGCGACGACCAGTCCGCCCGGCGTCCCTGACCTCGATTTTTCCCGCACGCGTACCTCCGGCTGCCCGGCGTGCCTCACCGACCCGCCCGGAAAAAACTCTAGTCTGCAGACGTGCCCGAAACACAAGAACCACTCCCCCCGGAGTTCGCCGCTGCGCTCGCGGCCATCCGCAGAGCGCACACCCGCACCGACCTGGTGCTCAGCGAAATCCCGGCCCCAGGGAAGCTCGCCCCGCACGCCGTTGCCCTCTCCGCGGATGTCGCCCCGTCACGCCACGGAGGCAACTCCGATCTCGGGACCGGCCGTTTCATCCTCCTCTATGACCCTGAGGAGCCGGAGGCCTGGGGCGGAGCATTCCGGGTGGTCTGCTTCGCGCAGGCTCCCCTCGAGACGGAGATCGGTGTCGACCCTTTCCTCGCCGAAGTGGCCTGGGCCTGGCTGATCGATGCCCTCGACTCCCACGGAGCCCGCTATACCGCGGCATCCGGAACCGCGACTAAGATTATTTCGTCGGGCTTCGGCGAACTTGCGAAGCAAGGCGACGGTGCGCAGATAGAGCTGCGTGCTTCGTGGACACCTGTGGACCACAATCTCACCGCTCACGTCGAAGGCTGGGGCGAATTGATCTGCATGCTCGCAGGTCTTCCCCCGATTGGCGAAGGAGTCAGCATGTTGTCCGCACGCCGAACTGGTCGTGGTTGATCACCGCGTGATCGATACGCGGGACGCCTATCTGGCGGCCACCGCTGCCCTCAGCGAGGGAACGGGACCGATCGGCATCGACGCCGAACGGGCATCGGGTTTCACATACTCCCAGCGCGCGTACCTGATCCAGATGTACCGGCGCGGCGCGGGCACCTTCCTGTTCGATCCGCCGGCGATCGGGGACTTCTCCGAGCTCAACGCGGCGATCGCGGGAGATGAATGGATCTTCCACGCCGCCAGTCAGGACCTCGCGTGCCTGAGGGAGGTCGGCCTCGACCCGCACATCATCTTCGACACCGAACTGGCCGCACGCCTTCTCGGCTTACCGCGGGTCGGCCTCGGCACGGTCGTCGAGGAACTCCTCGGCATCCATCTCGCCAAGGAGCATTCCGCGGCGAACTGGTCGACCAGGCCGCTCCCGGAGAGCTGGCTCGTCTACGGCGCCCTCGACGTCGAGCTCCTCCCCGACCTGCGCGACCGTATGGTCGAGATGCTCGCCGCCGACGAGAAGACCCAGATCGCCGCCCAGGAATTCCAGGCGACGCTCGACCACGAGCCCAAGCCGATCAGCGCAGAGCCCTGGCGCAGGCTGTCCGGGGTGCATTCGATTCGTTCCCAGCGCAACCTCGCCGTCGCGAGATCCCTCTGGCTTGCCCGCGACGACCTCGCCAGGCACCTCGACGTGTCGCCGGGGCGCCTCGTCCCCGACGCGTCGCTCGTCGCCGCTGCACGGGTGTTGCCGGCCAGCAGGCAGGCGCTCGCCGATCTCCGCGAGTTCAGCGGCCGCGCGAGCCGCAGCGAACTCGACAGGTGGTGGACTGCGATCCAGGACGGCATCCGCGCGACGGACCTCCCCTCCCTGCGCGGAACCGGTGACGCCCTTCCCCCGCCGCGGGCGTGGTCTGACCGGAATCCAGAGGCCGACCTGCGGTACAAGGCAGCGCGGCTTGCTCTCGGCCAGATCTCCGAGTCCTTCGCGATCCCGATCGAGAACCTCGTCACTCCGGACTTCGTGCGCCGGATCGCCTGGACGCCACCGGAGCCGATCGAAGTGGAATCCATCAGCGAGGCGCTCGCCGCCCTCGGTGCCCGCGACTGGCAAATTGAACTCACTGCACAACAGATCACGGCTGCCTTTGTCGAAGCCAACCAAAACATCGCCGTAACCGTCGAGGTCGATTCGTAGGATCCGTCCAAGGATTCGACCCGTCAATCGTGCCACCCTAGGATCAACCGACACCTGATCTGATTGATGGAGGCACCGTGGCCGAAAGAGCAGAAGTCGTGTTTGTGGATGGGGTTCGTACCCCGTTCGGACGCGCCGGCGAAAAGGGCATGTACTGGAACACCCGGGCGGATGATCTCGTGGTGAAGGCCATGATCGGCCTGCTGGAACGGAACCCGAAGGTTCCGGGGGAACGTATCGACGAGGTTGCGATCGCCGCGACGACGCAGTCGGGAGACCAGGGACTCACCCTCGGTCGCACCGCGGCGCTGCTGGCCGGGCTGCCGAAATCGGTGCCCGGATACGCGATCGACCGGATGTGCGCCGGTGCGATGACCGCCGTGACCACGGTCGGCGCCGCGATCGGCTTCGGGGCATACGACCTCGCCATCGCCGGCGGCGTCGAGCACATGGGCCGGCACCCGATGGGCTCCGGCGTCGACCCGAACCCGCGGTTCCTCTCCGAGCGGCTCGTCAGCGAAGACGCCCTGAACATGGGCTCGACCGCAGAGCGCATCCACGACCGCTTTCCCGAGTACACCAAGGACCGGTCGGACCGGTACGCGCTGCGCAGCCAGCAGAAGGTCGCAGCGGCGTACGCGGCAGGCAAGATCCAGCCGGACCTGGTCTCCGTCGCCATTCGCAGCGAACAGGGCTGGGGGCTCGCGACCCGCGACGAAGCGCCGCGCCCCGAGACGACCCTCGAAGGCCTCGCCACGCTGAAGACCCCGTTCCGGCCCTTCGGCCGGATCACGGCAGGCAACGCGTCCGGGCTCAACGACGGCGCGAGCGCCTGCCTGCTCGCGAGCGGCGCCGCCGCCAAGGAACTCGGCCTCAGCGTCAAGATGAAGCTCGTGAGCTTCGCCTTCGCGGGTGTCGAGCCTGAGGTCATGGGCCTCGGCCCGGTACCGTCCACCGAGAAGGCCCTCCGCAAGGCCGGCCTCGGCATCACCGACATCGGACTCTTCGAGCTCAACGAGGCCTTCGCGGTCCAGGTCATCTCCTTCCTCGATCACTTCGGCATCGACGACGACGACCCCCGCGTCAACGAGTACGGCGGTGCGATCGCGATCGGCCACCCGCTCGCCTCCTCTGGCGTGCGCCTGATGAACCAGCTCGCGCACCAGTTCGCCGAACACCCCGAGGTCCGTTACGGCCTGACCGCCATGTGCATCGGCCTCGGGCAGGGCGGCACCGTCATCTGGGAAAACCCGCACTTCAATCGGAAGGCAAAGTAAGCGATGACCGACTACACCGCACTCGATTTCTCCGAACTCGTCGCCCTCTCCGGTGACGAGGTCGTCACGCATTCCTTCGTGCGCGACATTCCCCTGTCCGGGGCGCGCACGCTCGCCCTGGTCACCCTGGACAACGGCAGGGACCACACCCGTCCGAACACCCTCGGTCCGGTCACCCTTCTCGAGTTCGCCGCCACCCTCGACGCCCTCGCCGAGCGGGCGGCACGCGGTGAGATCCACGGCGTCGCCGTCACAGGCAAGCCGTTCATCCTCGCCGCAGGCGCCGACCTCGGCAAGGTCAGCGAGATTCCCTCGCTCGCGACGGGCAAGCTGCTCGGCCAGCTCGGCCACCACGCCCTCGGGAAGCTCTCCACGCTCGGTGTGCCCTCGTTCGTCTTCATCAACGGGCTCGCACTCGGGGGCGGTCTCGAGATCGCCCTCAACGCCGACTACCGCACGGTCGACGCATCCGTCGCCGCCGTCGCCCTCCCCGAAGTGTCCCTCGGGTTGATTCCCGGCTGGGGCGGCTCCTACCTGCTGCCGAACCTGATCGGCATCGAGAACGCCCTCACCGTGATCATCTCGAACCCGCTCAAGAACCGGGTCCTCAAGGCCACCGACACCGTCGAGCTCGGCATCGCCGATGTGCTCTTCGGGTCCGCGGCATTCCTCGAGCATTCCATCGCCTGGGCGGACGGCGTGATCGCCGGCACGACGACGGTCACCCGGCCGAACAAGCCGGGAAAGATCGAGCGCCTCGTGAAGTGGGACGCCGCGATCGGAATCGCCAGGCGGATGCTCGAAAGCAGGATCGGGACTGTCGCGCTCTCCCCGTATATCGCACTCGACCTGCTCAAGGCCGCCAAGAGCGGCACACGCGAGGAGGGCTTCGAGCGCGAGGACGATTCCCTCGCCGCGCTCATCGCCGGCGACCAGCTCCAGGCCAGCATCTATGCGTTCAACCTCGTGCAGAAGCGCGCCAAGCGCCCGGCCGGTTCTCCGGACAAGAAGCTCGCGCGCCCGATCACGAAGGTCGGCGTCATCGGTGCCGGCCTGATGGCGAGCCAGTTCGCCCTGTTGTTCGTTCGCCGCCTGCAGGTGCCCGTCGTCATCACGGACCTCGACCAGGCCCGCGTCGACAAGGGCGTCGCGTACATCCACGGCGAGATCGCGACGCTGCAGTCCAAGGGCCGCATCACAGCGGACGAGGGCAACCGGCTCAGGGCTCTCGTGACGGGCACGACGGACAAGGCGAGCTTCTCCGACGCCGACTGGGTGATCGAGGCCGTGTTCGAGGAACTCGGCGTCAAGCAGGATGTCTTCGCCGAGATCGAGAAGTACGTGTCGCCGGAGGCGATCCTCGCGACGAACACCTCGTCTCTCTCCGTCGAGCAGATCGGTGCGAAGCTCGCCCACCCGGAGCGCCTGGTCGGCTTCCACTTCTTCAATCCGGTCGCTGTGATGCCGCTCATCGAGGTCGTGAACACCCCGCAGACGAACGAGACGACCCTCTCGACCGCGATGGTGATCGCGGGCAAGCTGAGGAAGAACGCCGTGATCACGCGTGACACCCCCGGCTTCGTGGTCAACCGCATCCTCGCGAAGCTCCTCGGTGAGGCCATGCACGCTGTCGACACCGGCACCCCGTTCGAGGTCGTCGACGGCGCGATCGCGCCGTTCGGACTCCCGATGACGCCGTTCGAGCTCCTCGAACTCGTCGGGCTCAAGGTCGGAGCGCACGTCCTCGACACGCACCATGCCGCGTTCCCCGACCGGTTCTTCGAGAGCGACAACCTGCACCGGCTCGCCGAGCACGGCAAGATCCTCGAGCGCGATGCCAAGGGAAAGGTCACGGGCTTCGACAAGACCGCGAAGAAGATCGTCGCCGGCGGCACGACGCCGATGACGGGCGAGGAGATCCTGCGACGCATCGAGGACGGACTCGCCGACGAGATCAAGCGGATGCTCGACGACGACGTCGTGCACGCGGCGGAGGACATCGACCTGTGCGTGATCCTCGGGGCTGGCTGGCCGTTCCAGATGGGCGGGGCCACCCCGTACCTCGACAGGGTCGGCGCGAGCGAGCGCGTCTTCGGCGGCACGTTCCACACGCCGATGATCCGCGGAGTCTCGTCGGAGGTTCCCGTAGCCCTCTAGCGTCCGCTGCCCGCCTGAGTTGCGCAAAAAACACCCTCGTCGAGTCGGCGAGGGTGTTTTTTGTGTGGCTCAGGCGGGGAGGCGCCCTGGTTACCTGTTGACCCCTGACATGTCGGCGTAGCGGTCGCCCGCGGGGGCGTCGAGCGCGCCGAGGGTGGCGAGCTGCGCTTCCGTGAGGATGAGGTCACCGGCGGCGACGTTCTCCTCGACCCTGGCGACCCGCTTGGTCCCGGGGATCGGGGCGATGTCGTCGCCCTGGGCCAGCAGCCAGGCGAGCGCCACCTGGGCGGGGGTCGCGTCGAGTTCCGCAGCGACGGCATCCACCTGTTCGACGATGCGGATGTTGGCGGCCAGGTTCTCGCCCTCGAACCGAGGGTTCGAGCGGCGGAAATCGCTCGCGTCAAGCTGGTCGAGCGAGCGGATGGTCCCGGTCAGGAAGCCGCGACCGAGCGGCGAGTATGGCACGAAGCCGATGCCGAGCTCGCGCAGGAGTGGGAGAAGCTCCTTCTCCGGGTCACGGCTCCACAGCGAGTATTCGGTCTGCAGCGCCGTCACGGGGTGTACGGCGTGCGCGCGGCGAATCGTGTCCGGTGCGGCCTCCGAGAGCCCGTAGTGGCCGATGACGCCCTCCTCGATGAGTTCGGCGAGGGCGCCGACGGTCTCCTCGACCGGGACGCCCGGGTCCATCCGGTGCTGGTAGTACAGGTCGATGTGGTCGGTTCCGAGTCGGGACAGGGAGCCATGCACCGAGAGGCGCACGTTCTCGGGGCTGCCGTCGAGGCCCCTGCTTCCGTCGCCGCGGTGCAGGATGGTGCCGAACTTGGTCGCGACGACGACCTCGTCGCGCCGGTCGGCAAGTGCTCTTCCGAGGAGTTCTTCGTTGAGGTACGGTCCGTAGATCTCCGCGGTGTCGAAGAGCGTGACGCCGAGGTCGATCGCGCGGTGGATGGTGCGAACGGACTCCGCTTCATCCGTTCCGGCACCGGAGTAGAACGCGGACATGCCCATGCAGCCGAGTCCGAGCCGGGAGACGATGAGGCCGGTGCTGCCGAGAGTGATGTTCTTCATGCTGGGGAGAGCCTTTCCGATTCTGAGTGGAGGGAGGTCGTCGCCGACCTCGGGGATCGAGACCGTGCTGGGCGGGGTGGGTATGCTGCAACCCTAAAACCTCGAGGGCGGTTCAGGGATGACGGATGCCGACGCCGGCGAGGAGGGAACGGTACCCCTCCCGATAACTCGGGTAGGCGAAGCGGAACCCGCTCGCGAGCAGGAGGGCGTTACGACAGCGCTTGTCGCCGCCGCGAGGTCCGGGCGACGCCCGGCCCGCTGACCCGACGGGACTCGCGGGGCTGTCGGCCGATTCCCCCACCACTGTCGACGCGCGGCTCGCGAGTCCGACCGGATCGGGAACGCCGAGTTCGGCGGCGAGGAAGGCGAGGACGTCACCGCGCCGCGCGGGAAGGCTGTCCGCGCCGAGGTAGAGCGGCGCGGGCTCCGCGTCGCCGGTCACGAGGTGCACGATGGCCGCTGCCGCGTCGTCCCGATGGATGCGGTTGGTGTGGCTGGACAAACCCTCCGCAGAGGTCGTCCCGTCGCGGACCTGGCCGATCAGGCGTTCCCTGCCGGGCCCGTAGATCCCGGCGAGCCGCAGCACGGTGGCGCCGGGCAGGCGGCCGCGCAGCAGGTCCTCGGCTTCGAGGAGCACGGCACCGGTCCCGGACGAGGGCACAGCGGGAGTTCCCTCGTCGATCCAGCTCCCGTCGTTCACGCCGTACACGGCGGTCGAGGACACGAGCAGGAAGCGGCTCGGTTCGACGCCCGCCGCATCGAGGGCGTCGAGGAGGTTGCGCAGGCCGTCCACGTAGGAGGTGCGGTAGGCATCCGCGGTCGGGCCGGCCGCGGCGATCGCGACGATCACGATGTCGGTATCGGCGGGGACCACGGGCCGCTCACGGGTGAGGTCGACGGCCTGGCCCTCGATCGCGAAGGGAAGAACGCCGGGCGACCTGCGCAGCCCGACGACGCGGTGTCCGAGTGCCGCGAGCCGCAGCCCGACCTCGGTTCCGAGATCGCCGCAGCCCGCGATCATGACCGTCATCGGCATGCCCCGTCGCGCATACGCGGTGCGGGCGAGCCGGCCCAGGGTCGCCCGGTCACTCCGCGCGGCCGCCGCGCATCGTGATCGATCCCGTGTCCGTTCGATCGGCGGGGAGCGGCCGCGCGTGCGGGAGCTTGCTGCCGAGCACCATCGCCACGACGTCGCGCGCGATGTGCTGTGGCGTGAGGCCGACCCGTTCGAGGATCTCGGCGCGGGTGCCGTGGGCGAGGAATTCGTCGGGCAGTCCGAGTTCGGTGACGGCCGTGTCGACGCCGGCCTCGCGCAGGTCCTGGCGGATGCGCGTGCCGATTCCCCCGACCCGGATCCCGTCTTCGATGCTCACGACGAGGCGGTGCTCAGCGGCGAGCCCGACCAGGCTCCTGGGCACAGGGACGACCCAGCGCGGGTCGATGACGGTCGCGCCGATCCCCTGCGCTGACAGGCGCCTGGCGACGTCGAGGCCCATGGCCGCCATCGGTCCGACCGTGACGATGAGCACGTCTTTCTGCGTCGATTCGAGGAGAACGTCGACGCCGTCGTCGAGGCGGGCCACAGCGTCGAACTCGACCCCGGTGCTGCCCTTCGGGAAACGCAGCACGGTCGGTCCGTCCTCGACGGCGACGGCCTCTCCGAGCTCCTCGCGGAGCCTGGTCGAGTCGCGCGGCGCAGCGAGACGGATGCCGGGGACGACCTGAAGGATGGCAAGGTCCCAGATGCCGTGGTGGCTCGGCCCGTCCGGGCCGGTCACGCCCGCGCGGTCGAGGACGAAGGTCACCCCGGCCTTGTGCAGGGCGACGTCCATCAGGACCTGGTCGAAGGCGCGGTTGATGAAGGTCGCGTACAGGGCGACGACGGGGTGCAACCCGCCGAAGGCTAGGCCGGCGGCGCTCGTCACGGCGTGCTGCTCGGCGATGCCGACGTCGTGCACCCGGTTCGGGAACCGTTCCGCCATCCGGTGCAGCCCGGTCGGACGCAGCATGGCCGCCGTGATCCCGACGATCCGCTGGTTCTCGGTCGCGAGGTTCAGGAGTTCGTCGGCGAAGACCGAGGTCCAGGACGGCGCGCCGGGGGTCTCGGTCGACTCCCCCGTCTCCGGGTCGATCTGGCCGACCGCGTGGAACTGGTCTGCGGTGTCCTGCATGGCAGGGTTGTAGCCCTTGCCCTTCTGGGTGATCGTGTGCACGATCACCGGCGCACCGTAGTTCCTGGCCTGCTGGAGCGCCTCGAGCATCGCTTCCATGTCGTGCCCGTCGACCGGGCCGATGTACTTGATGTCGAGGTTCGAGTACAGCGCCTCGTTGTTGGAGAATCGGGCGAGGAAGCCGTGCAGCCCGCCGCGGACACCGCGGAAGAACGCACGGGCCGGTGCGCCCATGTTGTCGAAGGCGCGGCGGCTGCTCAGGTAGGCCGCGTGATAGCTGCTGCGGGTGCGCACGGTGTTGAGGAACCGGGCCATGCCGCCGATCGTCGGGGCATAGGAGCGGCCGTTGTCGTTCACGACGATGATCAGGCGGCGGGTGTTGTCGTCGCTGATGTTGTTGAGCGCTTCCCAGGTCATCCCCCCGGTGAGCGCACCGTCTCCGACGACGGCGATCACGTGCCGGTCGCTCTGCCCGGTCATCTCGAAGGCGCGGGAGATGCCGTCAGCCCAGGACAGCGAGCTCGAAGCGTGGGAGCTCTCGACGATGTCGTGCACGGACTCCGAGCGCTGCGGGTACCCCGCGAGGCCGTCCTGCTGGCGGAGGCCGCTGAAGTCCTGGCGGCCGGTCAGGAGCTTGTGCACATAGGACTGGTGCCCGGTGTCGAAGACGATCGCGTCGCGCGGCGACTCGAAGACGCGGTGGATGGCGATGGTCATCTCGACCACGCCGAGGTTCGGCCCGAGGTGCCCGCCGGTCTTGGAGACCTCGCTGACCAGGAAGCCGCGGACTTCCGCCGCGAGCTGGACCAATTCTTCGAGCGAGAGGCGGTCGAGGTCACGCGGCCCCGTTATGGTCTCCAGCAGGCTCATCGGCAACACCTTTCGAGTACGACGTCGCGGGCAGAAAGGAACCGGCGCGTAGCTTCAACAGGAGTTGAGTCTACGCGCCGGTCCCGAACGGTTACCCGGTAATCGTGCCGGTTACGCGACCAGTGAACGAAGAACGTACTGCAGGATGCCGCCGTTCCGGTAGTAGTCGGCCTCACCGGGCGTGTCGATGCGGACCACGGCGTCGAATTCGACGGTCGCCTTGCCCGCTGCCGAGTTCTCGCTCGGGGTCGCGGTCACGTGGACCGTCTTCGGGGTGACGCCGGCGTTGAGTTCCGTCAGGCCCGCGATCGAGACGATCTCGGTGCCGTCCAGTCCCAGGGACGCCCAGCTCTCGCCGGCCGGGAACTGCAGCGGGACGACGCCCATGCCGATCAGGTTCGAGCGGTGGATCCGCTCGAAGCTCTCGGTGATGACGGCCTTGACTCCGAGGAGGCTGGTTCCCTTGGCCGCCCAGTCCCGTGAGGAACCGGAGCCGTACTCCTTGCCGCCGAAGATCACGAGCGGGATGCCCGCGGCCTGGTAGTTCTGGCTCGCGTCGTAGATGAACGACTGCGGCGCGCCCGCGACGGTGAAGTCGCGGGTGTAGCCGCCCTCGACGTCGTCGAGGAGCTGGTTGCGCAGCCGGATGTTGGCGAAGGTGCCGCGGATCATGACCTCGTGGTTGCCGCGGCGCGATCCGTAGGAGTTGAAGTCGCCGCGGGCGACCCCGTGCTCGACGAGGTACGCTCCGGCGGGGCTGTCGGCCTTGATGTTGCCTGCCGGGCTGATGTGGTCGGTCGTGACAGAGTCGCCGAGCTTCGCGAGCACCCGGGCGCCGACGATGTCGCTCACCGGGGTGGTCTCGAGCGTCATGCCGTCGAAGTACGGGGGCTTCCGCACGTAGGTGGACTCGCTGTCCCACTCGAAGACTTCGCTGTCTGGCGTCGGCAGGGAGCGCCAGCGCTCGTCGCCCTCGAAGACGGCGCCGTACTCCTTCGTGAACATCTCGGTGTCGATCGAACTGTCGATCGTCGACTGCACCTCGGCGGAATCCGGCCAGATGTCCCTGAGGAACACCGGGTTGCCCTCGGTGTCGTCGCCGAGGGCATCCGTCTCGAAGTCGAAGTTCATCGAACCGGCGAGGGCGTATGCGATCACGAGCGGCGGGCTCGCCAGGTAGTTCATCTTGACGTCCGGGCTGATCCGGCCCTCGAAGTTGCGGTTGCCCGAGAGAACGGCCGTGACGGCGAGGTCGTTCTCGTTGATCGCGGCGGACACCTCGTCGATGAGCGGACCGGTGTTGCCGATGCACACGGTGCAGCCGTAGCCAACGGTGTAGAAGCCGAGGGCTTCGAGGTCACCGGTGAGGCCGGCCTTCTCGTAGTAGTCCGTGACGACCTTGGAGCCCGGTGCGAGGGTCGTCTTGACCCACGGCTTGCTCGTGAGGCCCTTCCTGACGGCGTTGCGGGCGAGGAGCCCGGCCGCGAGCATGACGCTCGGGTTGGACGTGTTCGTGCAGGAGGTGATCGCGGCGACGGCGACGGCCCCGTGGTCGAGGGTGTAGCTCGCCCCCGCGGCGGTCTCGATCGCGACCGGGCTGGAGATGGTCCGCGGCGGGTGGCTCACGTGGGTGTGCGAGATCGCGTGGGCGCTGCTCTCGTCCTGGGCGGTGAACCCGATCGGGTCGGAGGCGGGGAAGGTCGCCTCGACGGCGGCATCGACCTGCGACAGGTCCTGGGTCGCGTAGCTCTGCAGGTCGGTCTCGAACTGGTTCTTGGCGCGGCTGAGCTCGACCCGGTCCTGCGGACGCTTGGGACCGGCGATCGAGGGGACGACGGTACCGAGGTCGATCTCGAGGTACTCGCTGAAGACGGGCTCCCGGGCCGGGTCGTGCCAGAGGCCCTGCAGCTTCGCGTATGCCTCGACGAGGGCGACCTGTTCCTCGCTGCGGCCGGTGAGGCGCAGGTAGCCGAGGGTGACATCGTCGATCGGGAACATGGCGGCGGTCGAGCCGAACTCGGGGCTCATGTTGCCGATGGTCGCGCGGTTGGCGAGGGGGACCTCCGCGACGCCTTCTCCGTAGAATTCGACGAACTTGCCGACAACGCCGTGCTTGCGGAGCATCTGCGTGATGGTGAGGACGACATCCGTCGCGGTGACGCCGGTCGGGATGGAGCCGGTGAGCTTGAAGCCGACGACCTTGGGGATGAGCATGGAGACGGGCTGGCCGAGCATGGCCGCCTCTGCCTCGATGCCGCCGACGCCCCAGCCGAGAACGCCGAGACCGTTGACCATGGTCGTGTGCGAGTCTGTGCCGACGCAGGTGTCCGGGTAGGCCTGCAGCACACCGTTGACGACGCGGGTCATCGTGACGCGGGCGAGGTATTCGATGTTGACCTGGTGGACGATGCCGGTTCCCGGCGGGACGACCTTGAAGTCGTCGAAGGCGGTCTGGCCCCAGCGCAGGAACTGGTAGCGCTCGCCGTTGCGCTGGTATTCGATCTCGACGTTGCGCTCGAGGGCGTTCTCGCTGCCGAAGAGGTCGGCGATGACCGAGTGATCGATGACCAGTTCGGCGGGTGCGAGCGGGTTGATCTTGTTCGGGTCGCCACCGAGCTCTGCGACGGCCTCGCGCATCGTGGCGAGGTCGACGATGCAGGGCACGCCCGTGAAGTCCTGCATGATCACGCGGGCGGGCGTGAACTGGATCTCGGTGTCCGGTTCGCTCGTGGGAACCCAGGCGCCGAGGGCGCGGATGTGATCGGCCGTGATGTTGGCGCCGTCTTCGGTGCGGAGGAGGTTCTCCAGCAGCACCTTGAGACTGAACGGCAGCAATTCGTAACCCTGCACCGAGTCCAGGCGAAAGACCTCATAGTCTGTCGCTCCGACGCGGAGGGTGTCCTTGGCTCCAAAACTGTTTAACGCAGACACGATGCCCTCTCCTTTGTGGAAACTGACGGGAATCCGTCCGCAGTCCCCAATCCTGACGAACGGACCAGCGCAAGGCCAGCAAGGGTAACCTAACCGGCGGCGTCACCGAACGATATCACCGTCAAACTATCTTGACGTAGAGATAACTCTAGCAGGGAGCGGCTGCCCGGTCTTCCCCTGGCGCGCCCTATTCGCGGTCGAAAACGAGACCGGTGCGCCGCGCATGCCGGTACATGAGCTCGATGCCCGCCGCTCCGAGCGCCCCGATGCCGATCCCGAAAAGCAACGGGAGGTCGAGGCGCACGTCGATGACGAAGAACGCCCGGGTGAACGGGATCGTGCACGCGAGCACCATCGCAGCGGCCATTCCCGTGACGAGGGCGAGACGGGGACCCGTGAGCGGCCGGGCGAGCACGCAGAGAATCCAGAGCGAGACGACGAAAAGCGCGATGGTCGTGACGCTCCGCGCCTCGTGGAGCGGAATCCTGCCGTAGAGGAAGAGGAACGTCACGAGGGCCGTCGCCGCGGCGATGGCGCCTGTCGGCACGGCGTAGCGGAGGATGCGGCGCAGGACCCCCGGGGTGTAGATCCGCCGGTTGGGCGCAAGCGCGAGCACGAACGAGGGGATGCCGATCGCGAGGCCGGAGACCAGCGTGAGCTGCCGGGGCAGGAACGGGAACGGCAAGGCGAGCAGGGAGGTCGTCAGGGCGATCAGGATGCCGTAGACCGTCTTGGACAGGAACAGGTTGGCGACGCGTTCGACGTTGGCGATGACCCTGCGACCGAGGCCGAGCACCTCGGGGAGGCGGTCGAAGCGGTTGTCGAGCAGGACGAGGCGCGACGCCGCCTTCGTGGCAGGGGTCGCAGACCCCATCGCGATGCCGAGGTCGGCGTCCTTGATCGCCATCGCGTCGTTGACGCCGTCCCCCGTCATCGCGACCGTCCGCCCCTGTCCCTGCAGCAGGGCGACGGCCGTCCGCTTCTGCTCGGGGCTGACCCGTCCGAACAGGCTCGTCGTTTCGAGCGCGGCCGCCAGTGCTTCGTCATCGTCGAGTTCTGCAGCGTTGACCGTCTCGCCGGCCACGCCGAGGCTGCGCGCGATCGCGGCGACCGTCACGGGGCTGTCCCCGGACATGACGATCACGCGCACCCCCTGCGTCGCGAAGTACCGCAGGGTCTCTGCCGCGTGCGGGCGAACCGATTCGCGGAACACCACGAGGCACACCGGTTCGAGGCTGGAGTGCTCCGGGTCGATCGCCGTGTCGAGGGGTGTCGTCCCGTCCAGGCGCACGAGCGCGAGGGTGCGGTGTCCCTCGGCGGCGATAGCGGATGCCGCCTCCAGCGATTCGGGGTGCGCCGCGAGCAGCCGCTCGGGGGCCCCGAAGAGCCACGACGAACTGCCGCGCCCGGGAAGGTCGAGGGTGATGCCGCTGAACTTGCGGGCGGAGCTGAACGGGAGCCGGGCGCCCACGACGGCCGCCCCCGGTTCGAAGTGCAGCCCGAGCACCCGCGCGGTGAGGTTCGCCGCATCGTCCGTGCCGATCAGGCCGAGCACGAGCCGGGCATCCGCTTCGTGCGCCGCCGACTGCACGACGAGCCTGTCGAAGTCGAGCGTGCCGCTCGTGAGGGTGCCGGTCTTGTCGAGGCAGAGCACGTCCACCCGCGCGAGCACCTCGACAGCGGCGAGTTCCTCGATGAGGACCTTGTGCCTGGCCAGCTGGATGGCGGCGAGGCCGAAGGCGAGGCTGATCAGGAGGACGAGGCCCTCGGGGATCATGCCGACGACGCCGGCCACCGAGTCGCGGAGTGCGCTTCGCCACGGAGCATCCGGCCCGGTGAAGAGCGCGTCGAGCCCGCCGTATGCCGCGATGCGCCCGATCAGGGTGAGGAGGATCACCGGGCCGAGCAGCCACGACAGCAGCACGAGGATGCGGTTGGTCGCCGCCCGGAGCTCGGAGTGGACGAGGGAGTGCCGCTTGATCTCGGCGGTGAGCCGGTTCGCATACGAGTCAGCACCCACGAACGTGAGCCGCGCGTAGCCGGAGCCGCCCGAGATGTACGAGCCGGACAGGAGTTCGTCGCCGACGACCTTGACGACCGGATCGGACTCCCCGGTGAGGAGGGACTCGTCCGCGACGAGGTCGTCTCCATCGAGGACGACGGCGTCAGCGGGCACCTGGTCGCCCGGACGGAGGATGAGCACGTCGTCCTGCACGACCAAGCCGAGCGGGACGATGTGCGCGAACCCATCGCGCTTGACCGCGACTTCGGGAACCGCGAGGAGCGCGAGGCGGTCGAGCACGAGCTTCGCACGGACCTCCTGCACGATCCCGATCAGCGCGTTCGCGACGACGACGAGGTAGAAGAGGCCGTCCCGGTAGTCGCCGAGCACGGCGACGGCGACGAAGCACACGGTCAGGATCGCGTTGAACAGGGTGAAGACGTTCTCCCGCAGGATGTCCGCCACCGTGCGCGACGTCGACTGCCGGACGTCGTTGCCTCGACCGTCCGCGAGCCGCTCGGCGATCTCGGCGTCGCTCAGCCCATCGTGAACCCCCGCGCCGGTCATGAAGCTGCGCCGGTCACGACGCTGCTGTGGTCATGGATCAGTTCCCGGATTCACCGTCGGCGGGCGGGCTCGGACGGTAGACGGACCGCACCATCAGCCACGACACGATGAGGAGCGGCGCATACAGCGGGATGCCCATCAGGAGCTTGGTCGCGCCGAGCCAGGCGACGTTGCCTGCGTAGTACAGCGGGAGTTCCACGGCGAGGCGCAGGAGGAACAGCCCTGCCCAGAGGGCGGTCAGCAGGGTGAGCACCCGGCGCTTGGACGGGTCGGACCGCCAGTTCACGCCGTCGCCGACCAGGAAGCCGACGGCGAGGCCGATGAGCGGCCACCCCACGATGATCGAGATCACGAGGGCTCCCCCGTACACGCCGTTGATCCAGAACCCGGAGAGGTAGAAGTCCTCTGCCTTTCCGGAGAGCAAGGCGAGCACGGCGCTGATGCCGATGCCGACGAGTCCGCCGACAGCCTGCGTCACGGTCTGCCTCGCCGCGACACGCAGGCCCGCCATCACGACACCGATCACGATCGGGGCGACGAGGGAGGGAACCAGGGCCCGGGTCAGGGTGTACGTGACGAGGAAGACGAGCCCGGGCACCACGGCCTCGACCAGGCCGCGGATGCCGCCCATCGCTGCGAGCAGGGCGTGGCCGCTGATCGGCTCCCCCTCTGCAGCGGGCGAGAAGCCGGCACGTCGCGCCGCAGCGGCCATGCCGTCGGCGAACACGGCCTTCGGGGCCGGCTCCGCCGGGTGGGGGGTCTCCGGCTCGTCGCGGGATGCTGGGGTGTCCGTCATGTCGGGGCGATCTTCCTGGCGGGAACGGGTGG
>NZ_JASJXJ010000058.1:0-21221 GCF_035018685.1 Cryobacterium sp. RTC2.1 | reverse complement strand
GGACAGGAGGCACTCGGTGCGGGACCAGAGGTGGGCCGCGACCTGCGGGTCGAGGCTCGTGGTCGTGGGGCGCTGACGAGTAGGCAGGCCGCGGGTCAGGAAACGGGGGCCGTAGTACTCGCCGCCGCGGGCATCCGTGTCGAGGGTCGCGCGCACCGTCGGCCAGGCGCCGCGGTCCTTGCCCTGGGCGCCGATCAGGCCCTGCAGGTTGTCGGCGAAACGCTGCGGCCGGCTCGGCTCGTTGACCCCGCGGATGCCCGGCGTCAGCCCCGACACCGAGTAACCGGGGTGCGCAACGAGGCTCTGCACCCCGCCGGGGCCGCCGAGTCCGGCACGCCGGAGCCGCCGGTCGAGCTCGAAGCCGAACACCTGCATCGCGATCTTCGACTGCGCGTACGCGACCCAGCCGCTGTACCCCGTCTCGAGCTGCAGGTTGTCCAGGCGCGAGGCGACGAGCCGCGTCGCGAGCGAGCCGAGCGCGACGACCCGGCTGCCTGGCGTGCGCAACAGGGCAGGCAGGGTGAGCGCGGTGAGGTGAAAGTGCCCGAGGTAGTTCGTCTCGAGCACGATCTCGTTGCCGGCCGCGCTCGACTCGCGGGTCCGGGGCGGGTGCACGATGCCGGCGTTGAGCACGAGTCCGTCGAGGCGGGGCAGCTCGAGCAGCAGCACGGCGGCCGCGCGCACACTGTCGGCGTCGGCGACGTCGAGGTTGATCGTCGAAACGGATGCCCCGGGTACCCGTCCGCGGATGGCCGCGATCGCGGCATCCGCCTTCACGGGATTGCGGCAGGCCAGCACGACGTGCGCACCGGTCGCGGCGAGTTGTTCGCTTGTGAAATAGCCGAGGCCGGCGTTGGCGCCGGTGACGACGAAGGTCTTGCCGGACGGGTCGGGGAGGTGGCGCGGGTCCCAGCTCACGACGCCGGGCCTGCGGGTTCCGCAGTCGCAGGCGCCGGTGCACCGATCGCCGAATCGGGCATGACCCCGATGGCAGCGCCGGGTGCCTGCCCGTCTCCCACGCCCGGCTGGCCGCCCGCGATCGCCACGTGATGGTGAATGACCTCGGCGACGATGAAGTTGAGGAACTTCTCGGCGAAACCGGGGTCGAGCCTGGCCTCCTCGGCGAGCGCACGCAGACGCTGGATCTGCTGCAGCTCCCGCGCGGGGTCTGCGGCGGGGAGACCGTGCCTGGCCTTGAGTCGTCCGACCTGCTGGGTGAACTTGAAGCGCTCAGCGAGCATGTGGATAAGGGCGGCATCGATATTGTCGATGCTCTGGCGGATGCCGTTCAATTCGTCGATCGCATCCCGCCCCGCACCGGCGGGCAATTCCTCGTGTTCGGCCATGACTGAACGATACCGTGCGCACCCCGGCGCGAAAGCGGGTGAATCGTCGTTATGGCTGCCGCAGACCGACGATTCACCCGCTTTCGCGGGCAGTGGTCAGGCGGCTAGGCGAGGGCGCGGCGCGGCAGGGGCAAGCGGATGCGCTTCTGCGCGAGCAGGATGCCGAGCAGCACGAGGAGCGCGCCCAACGGCTCGTTCCAGGACAGCGTCTCGCCGAGCAGCAGCACCCCGAGCACGACGCCGACGACGGGCGTCACATACGTCACCGTCGACGCGTTCGTCGGGCCCCAGGCGCGGAGCACGTTGATGTTCCAGATGTAGGCGAGCCCGGTGCCGAGGGCGCCGAGAGTGAGCAGGCTCAGGACGATCGCCGGGCTGAGCGACACCGGGTGCCAGGCCAGCACGGGCGTGAGCAGCAGCATGATCGCCCCGCCGAGCCCGATGTTGAGGAACGCGAACGTCGCCCCCGCGATCGGCCGCCCGCTCAGGAACCGGCGGGTGTACCCGAACGTGAAGCCGTAACACACCGCCGCGCCGAGGCAGGCGAGCTGGCCCCAGAGGTCCCCGGTGAGCGCCGCGTAGCGCCACGGCCCGATGATCACGAGCACGCCGGCGATGCCGACGACCACCCCGAGCACCTGCCCGCGCCCGAGCCGTTCGACGCGGAAGGCGAGGGTCGCCATCAGGGCCGTCATGATCGGTGTCACGGCGTTGTAGATGCTCGCGAGGCTCGAGGACACGTACTGCTCGGCCCACGCGAAGAGGAGATGCGGCACGACGCATCCGCTCACCGCGATCACGAGGAAGTGCAGCCACACGGCCGCTTCGCGCGGCAACACGGGGCCGTTGTTCACCCGGGGCCGGGTGATGAGCACGATCAGGCCGAGGGTGAGGCCGCCGAGCACGAGGCGCGACCAGGCGACCTGCCCGAAGCTCACTCCGGTGAGGGCGACCTTCATGAACAGGAAGCTCGAGCCCCAGACGACGCCCATGCCGAGGAACTGCAGCGCGACGACGGCGCGACGAGCAGGCTCGCCGGGAGCGGGTACTGCAGAAGTGGGGGCGTCGCGCGGGGCGGTGCTATCGGTCACCTGCCGACTGTAACGTGTGCGGCCGTCGGCGTCGGCCCCCTCTGAGCGCAACGTCTGGAACCCGCCGGTGAATGGCAGCATCCGCTCGTTCGAAGCGGCGCGCGACGACGTGAGACGACAAGAGACGACAAGAGCGGATGCGCCCCGCGCATCCGCTCTTGTCGGTTCAGACCCTTGCGGCCCGGCTCAGCTCAGCTCAGCTCTCAGTTGATCAGGTCGTGGCGGGACACGATCGCTTCGCGGCCGGGGCCGACGCCGATCGCGGAGATGCGGGCGCCGCTCATCTTCTCGAGCGCGAGCACGTAGTCCTGGGCGTTCCGCGGCAGCTCCTCGAAGGTGCGGACGCCGGTGATGTCCTCGGTCCAGCCGGGGAAGTCCTCGTAGATGGGCTTCGCGTGGTGGAAGTCAGACTGCGAGACGGGCACCTCGTCGTGGCGGACGCCGTCGACGCTGTACGCGACGCAGACCGGGATGGCGGCGAGGCCGGTGAGCACGTCGAGCTTGGTGAGCACGAAGTCGGTGACCCCGTTGATGCGGGCCGTGTAGCGGGCGACGGGTGCGTCGTACCAGCCGCAGCGGCGCGGGCGGCCGGTCGTGGTGCCGAACTCGAAGCCCTTGGCGCGCAGGAACTCGCCGGATTCATCGAAGAGCTCTGTCGGGAACGGGCCGGCGCCGACGCGGGTCGTGTACGCCTTGACGACGGCGAGGACGCGGTCGATCCGGTTCGGGCCGATGCCGGATCCCGTGACCGCACCGCCGGACGTCGCGTTCGAGGACGTGACGAACGGGTACGTGCCGTGGTCGACATCCAGCATCGTGGCCTGGCCGCCCTCGAAGAGCACGGTCTTGCCCGCAGTGAGCGCCTGGTGCAGGAGCAGCGCGGTGTCTGCGACCATCGGGCGGAGGCGCTCGGCGTAGCTGAGCAGGTCGGTCACGATCTCGTCGACCGAGATCGCGCGACGGTTGTAGACCTTGACGAGCAGGTGGTTCTTCTGGGCGAGGGCGCCCTCGACCTTCTGGCGGAGGATGTTCTCGTCGAAGAGGTCCTGCACGCGGATGCCGACCCGGTTGATCTTGTCGGCATAGGTCGGGCCGATGCCCCGACCGGTCGTGCCGATCTGGCGCTTGCCGAGGAAGCGCTCGGTGACCTTGTCGACCGTGCGGTGGTACTGGGTGATGATGTGCGCGTTGGCGCTCACCCTCAGCCGGGACACGTCGACGCCGCGGGAGATCAGCGCGTCGAGCTCCTCGAAGAGCACCTCGATGTCGACGACGACGCCGTTCGCGATGATCGGCGTGACGCCGGGGGTCAGGATGCCGGAGGGCAGCAGGTGCAGCGCATACTTCTCGCCGTCGATCACCACGGTGTGCCCGGCGTTGTTGCCGCCGTTGAACTTGACGACGTAGTCGACGCGGCTACCGAGGAGGTCGGTGGCCTTACCCTTGCCCTCGTCGCCCCACTGGGCTCCGACCAAAACGATCGCTGGCATTAGTTCTCTCCTCGGATGAAAAACGCCTCGGTGATCGGGGCCGGGTCATCGGCCCGGTAGCCGTCTGGCGTGATGGTTTCCTGGTCGATGCGCGCGATCGCGGTCGGATCGGCGTCGTTCAGGAAGACGGTGAGACGGTCGAACTCGTCCTGCTCGTTGATCTCGGCGGCGGAGCGGCGCAACGCATACAGGGCGCGCAGCACCCCGCGGTTGGGCTCGTGGGTCCACGGGATCGGGCCGTGTCCGCGCCAGCCGGCCTTGCGGAGGGCGTCGAGGCCGCGGTGGTAGCCGACGCGGGCGAAGGCATAGGCCTCGATGGTGCGGCCTTCGAGGTGGGCGACATCCGCCAGCACCGCCCAGGCCAGGGAGGACGTCGGGTGCGCGGCGACGAGGGACGGCAACGCGTGGCTTTCGGTACTCCGGAGCGCCGCGATCACCTCCGGTTCCGCGGGAAGGAGGGTCTCGGGCTGGTCGATCAAGTTTTCGCCGGTCACACTCGATCCTAACGCGGTGAGCACTCTGAGCCCCACGGAACCTGCCGCCACCCCCGGGCTGATGCCCGGAAATGTCCCGGTTTCGCCATCGCGTCGCCGCGGCCGGGAGTGCGAACCGGAGTGCGACCGGGCGCGGGATCAGGCGAGCAAGCCGCCCGAGAGCGACTCGAGGATGGCCCCGGAGACCTCGTCGCGGTCGCGGTCGGGATCGAACACCAGCCATTCGAGGCCTGCCATGAGCACGGCGCCGAAGACGCTCGACGCCATCAACCCGCTCGTTCCCGCTGCCGCCGTGGCCGGACGGGCCTCGGCGATCGCCTCCGCGAAGACGGCGAGGGCCTCGTGCCGCAGGGCGAAGAGGGTCTTCTGCCAGGCCCGGTCGGTGCGGAAGATCTCGGCCGCCATGAGCTTGGCGAGTCCCGCGTTCGACTCGATCAGGTCGAGGAGCACCGCGATCAGCGCGACGAGCGCCTCCCGCCCGTGCAGCCCGTCACGCGCCGCCCGGAGGGAGTCGGAGAGCGAGCCGACCCCCTCCTCCAGCAGCGCCTCGAAGAGCTTGTCCTTCGAGCTGAAGTTGTAGTACAGGCTGCCCTTGGCCACGTGCGCGAGCTCGGCAACGTCGTCCATCGTGGTGCCGGTGATCCCGCGGGTGGCGGCCAGCTCCAGCGCGGCGTCCAGGATCGCCCGTTTTGTTCCCGTCGCACGTGGCATAGTCGGTCCCTTCGTCGCACTCGGTTCGGGTCGCAACCCTAGATGGTCAGTTCCGGGTGCAGCCGGGTGATCGTCCACATCCGCTGCCGAGACGCGCTCCAGGCGCTGATCGCGATCGAGCCGACCAGGATGCCTACGAGAACGAGCACGGAAAGCCACAGTCTAGAGTCGATCCCGCCCGTGATGAGCTGCCGCAGCCCGGTGACGACGTAGGAAGCGGGCATCCACGGGTGCAGGATCTGGAAGAACTCCGGCGTGGTCTCGACGGGATAGGTCCCGCCGGAGGAGCTGAGCTGCAGCATGAGCAGCACCAGGCTGATCACGCGGCCTGCCGCCGTGCCGAACAGGATGATGAACATCTGCTGCAGCGCCAGGAACGCGAGCGTTGTGAGGTAGATGAACGCGGACATGCCCAGCCAGTGCGCCGGGGTCAGCCCGATGCCGTAGACGAGCACCAGGACCATGATGATGACCTGGCTCAACCCGATCGCCATGGCCGGCAGGAAACCGGTCATCGTGGCACGCAGGCCCGAGGCGGCGCTGGCGAGCGCGCGGGTCGGCAGGGCACGCAGGATGAGCCAGGTGATGAGTGCACCGACGAAGGTGGCCAGGGCGAGGAAGAAGGGCGCGAAGCCCTCGCCGAAGCTGTCCGAGGCGTTCTCCCACCGTTGATTGAGGTCGACGGGGTTCGCGATCACCGCGGCCTTCTCGGAGATCTGCGCGTCGGTGAGGCTGGGTGCGTCCGCGGCTCCGGTCGCGAGGGCATCGGCCAGGGTGTGGCTGCCGTCGGCGAGTTGCACGGTGCCGGACTGCAGGGCGGTGCCGCCCGCGACGAGCTGGCTGCTGCCGTCGACGAGGGTGCCGGTTCCGGCGGCGAGGCTGTCCGCACCGGTGGCGAGCGTGGCCGACCCGGTCGCGGCGGTGGCCGCGCCGGTGGCCAGCTGGCCTGCTCCGGAGGCGAGGGCCGCCGATCCGGAGGCCACCTGCGCCGATCCGGCTGCCACCTGGGCGGCCCCGGGGGCGCCTGCGGTCAGCGCGTCGGAGAGCGTCCCCATGCCGGTGGCGAAGTTTCCGCTCAGCGTCGCGTATCCCGAAACCTGGGTGGCAGCGCCCTGCGTCTTCGTGTTGAGGGTGTCGGCTCCGGTCGCGAGCTTCGTCACGGTCGACAGGAACGCGGATGCCGGCGTGCCGGCCGGGGCAGCGGCCATGGCCGCCTCCAGTTTCGCGAGGCCGTCGTCGAGGTCCTTCGTCCCGGTTGCGAGCTGTCCGGTTCCCGTCGCGATCGAGGTCGCCCCCGCGGCGAGCTGGTCTGAGGAGTCCGAGAGGGTGGCTGCCCCCGTGGCCGCCGAGGCGAGTCCATCGGACACCTTCTGGGTCCCCGCGGCGACAGTCGACGCGCCGTCGGAGAGCTTCAGCGAGGAAGAGGAGAGCGTTGCCGCGCCCGAGGACAGCGTGCCTATCCCCGCGGCCAGCGTCGACGATCCGTCGGCCACCTGTGCCGCGCCGTCGTCAAGGGTGGACGCGCCGGCGGAGAGGTCGTTCAGCCCGGCGACGAGAGTGCCTGTGCCGGATTCGGCCGTGCTGAGGCCGTCTGCGAGCGTTCCGGCACCGGCCGCGGCGGTGCGGATGCCGTCACCGGCCTTGTTCACGGCCACGAGCATCGTGTTGACGGTCTGGTCCCCGATGTTCAGGGACACGGCGTCCCGCAGCTGGATCATGGCCTGCTTGCCGAGGGTGGAGGCGAGGAAACTGTTGCTGTCGTTGTAGTCGACGAGCACCTCGGCAGCGGTCGGGGTGTCTGTGCCTGCGGAGATCGCATCCGTGGAGAAGTCTGCGGGGATGGTGACGGAGAAGTAGTAGTCGCCGTCGGTCACCCCGGTGGCGGCGTCGGCCGCGCTGGTTTCGACCCAGCCCAGGTCGTGACCGTCGAGGAGCTTGCCGACGAGGTCGTTGCCCGCGGTCACGTCCGTGCCGTCACGGACGGCGCCCGTGTCGGAGTTGACGAGGGCGACCGGGAGCTTGCTGAGTTCCTTGTCCGGCGCCCAGAAGGCCCACAGGTAGAGGGCGCCGTAGATCAGGGGAATGAACATCAACACGACGAGCGCGATCTTGGGCAGGGTGCCCTTGCCGAATCGGCGCAGTTCGGTGCCCGTGGATAGGAAGGCGAACATCTAGCGAATCTCCTGGTTCATGTACTGGACGGTCGGTTCGAGTCCGAGTTCCGCCCACATTTCGTAGTCCGGTGCGATGGCCGAGGCGATCACGGGAGTGCCGGCTGCGACGATCGCGCCGAGCCGGGCCCAGAGCAGGCGGCGTGCCTCCGGGGAGTGCACCTGCTCGACCTGGTCGAAGAACAGCACGCTGGGCCGACTCATCATGGCCAGCGACGCGCGGAGGAGCACCATCTCGACCTCGTCGAGGTCCCAGATCATCGTGCTCGCGGCCGGAACCGGGATATCGCCGAAGACCGGCGCGCAGACGCGGACGACCTCGGCGTCGTCGACCGCCCGGATGAAGGACCACCAGGGGGCGAGCCAGGCGTGGCGCTCGCGGATGGCCGCCCCGACGGTGACCGACTCTTCGAGGGAGTCGATGCCGTGGAACCCGGACACGCCGGTGCGGCGCTGGACCCGGCGGGCGCGGCGGGGAAGGTCTTCGCCGAGCACCGACAAGGTTCCGGAGGTTGGCCGCATCCGCCCGGCGAGGGTGAGGAGCAGGCTCGTGCGCCCACTGCCGGCCGGGCCGCAGATGACCGTGAGGCCGTCGTCGGCGCTGAAGCTGATCGGCCCGTAGACCAGGCCTCGTTTGTAACTGACAGTCAGTTCGTCCGCTACCAGTGTCGCCTGCACGTCGTTCCTTTCGTGGCGGTACTCGTTTTGTACCGACTAGTCAGTATAGATCCGTCGAACGCCCCGCGCAAGCAGGTCCGGCTTCGTCCACCTCGATCACCCGACGACCCCGCGTCTGACCAGAACTGACTAGTCAGTGAAAATCACGTGCTGGTGAATTAGAGTGGCCTCAGTCCCAGCGCCGCGATGCCTATTCCTTCCCCCCGGAACCCGTGCCGACGTCGTATGGGTTTCCTCTCACCTCCGGAGGCGCTCGCATGCGCGTTAACCTCTCGTCCGTCACCAAGGGCCCGAGAGACTCTGCCCTTCCGTCGACGACCCTGGAATTCAGCAGTGGCGCCGTCGCCTTCGCCCGGGCCGAGACCGAACGCCGTCCCACGGTCCTCGGCCTCATCGCCTCCGGCCGGATGCGCCCGGACAGCGGGACCGTCACGATCGACGGTCACACCGACTACGCCGCAGTGCGTCGCCAGATCGCTCTCGTCGACGCCCTCGGCGTCTCGGAGCCCGCCGCGGACGTCATGGTCGAAGACGTCGTCGCCGAAGAGCTCATGTTCGCCGGCCTCCGTCGCAAGTCCACCCAGCACCTGCTCGCCGGGCTCGGCCTCGCCGACCGGGCGCGGAGCGACATGGGCGACCTCGCGCCCGACGACCGCATCCGATTGTTGACCGAACTGGCCGTGCTGCGCGACGGCGTGCTGGGGCTTGTGCTCACCTCTCCCGACCGCCACGGCGGCGATCCGCTCGGCTGGTGGGACATCGCCGGTGGACTGGCGGCGCGTGGCTATGCGGTGCTCGTCATCGCCGGCGACGCCTCGGCGCACGCCATCGCTGACCTCGAGCTCGCCAACCTGGAGCCGGACGGCATGCTGCCCGCCGGACTCACCCGCTTCCCCGTCACCATCCCCGGAGCCGATGTCCTGTGAAAGTTTTCGCCATGATTCGCGCCGAACTGGCGCGACTGACCGCAACCGTGATGTCCCGGGTCGCCCTCGCCGCCCTGCTGCTCGTGCCCGTGCTCTACGGCGGCCTGTACCTGTGGGCCAACCAGGACCCGTATGCGGGTCTCGACCGCGTGCCGGTCGCCCTCGTCGTCGCCGACACGGGGACGGTCATCGACGATGTGAGCCACAACTACGGCGACGACATCGCAACGCAGCTCACCGACGCCGGAGCCTTCCAATGGCACCGTGTCTCCGCGGCCACGGCCGCGGCCGGCGTCGCCGACGCGAGCTATGACTTCAGCGTGACCATTCCGGCCGACTTCTCCGAGGGCATCGCATCCTCGGCCACGTCGACACCGCGGAAGTCGGTGATCACCCTCACCACGAACGACACGAACAGCTATCTCGCTTCGACGATCGGCGGCCAGGCCGCGACGAAGATCCGGGAGGCCATCGTCTCGAAGGTCAATGAGGAAGCGGCCGACCGGCTCCTGATCGGCTTGTCCGACGTGCGCTCGAGCCTCGTCACGGCCGCGGACGGCGCGACCAAGCTGACGGATGGCGCGACGACCGCCTCCGACGGGAGCGCAAGCCTCGCAACCGGTGCCGCCCAGCTCTCCAGCGGCGTGGGCGTGCTCGCCTCCGGCCTCGGCCAGCTCGCGACCGGAACGAGCCAGCTCTCGAGCGGGGCAACGAGCCTTGCCACCGGGACTGCGACGCTCGCGACCGGCGCCAGCCAGGTGTCTGCAGGGGCGACGAAGGTCTCCGGCGGCGCTGCAGACCTCGCGGCCGGAACGAAGAAGCTTGCCGACGGGACAGTCCCGCTCTCCACAGGAGCGGCCTCCGTGTCGGCAGGGACCAAGGCGCTGCTTGAGAAGGGCGTGCCTGCCCTTTCCGCGGCTACTGGCGATGCAGTCACGACACTTAACGCGACGACGACGACAGCTCTCGAATCGAGTCTGACCGCTATCAGGACACAGCTGACGTCGGCCAATCTCAGCACCGCCGATGTTGACGCTGCGCTCCTCCAGTTGACAACCGTCACTACCGGTATGAAGACCGCCAGCGCGCAGGCAGCCGGAGTCCAGGCCGGCCTCGACGGCCTCATCACGAAGGACGGAAAGCTCACGGCCCTCAACGCGGGTGCGGGTGGCGTCGCCACCGGCGCGGCAACCGTCGCTGCCGGCGCCGCCGCCGCCGCAACCGGTGCGGCAACCCTCGCCGCCGGCGCCGCGCAGACGGCCGCCGGTGCAAGCAACGTCGCGAGCGGCGCGACCGACGCCGCTACAGGGGCCGCAACGCTTGCGGCCGGGGCCGGAACGGTCAACGACGGTGCAGCATCCGCCGCCACCGGCGCGAGTACCGCGGCGACCGGCGCCGAAAGCATTGCGACCGGCGCGACGAGCCTCAACAGCGGGCTCGTCACCCTGCAGTCCGGCGCGGGCGTACTGCGCGACGGCCTCGCGAACGGGGTGACGAGCATCCCGAATTCGGACGCCCAGACCCGCACCCTGCAGGGCTCGACGATCGCCGACCCGGTGTCGCTCACGACCGCTGCCGTCACCTCCGCCGGGACCTACGGCGCCGGCATGGCCCCGTTCTTCGCAAGCCTCGCCGGCTGGATCGGCATCTACGCGCTGTTCCTGATCGTGAAACCGGTGTCACGCCGGGCGATCACGGCCCTGCACTCCCCGCTCAAGATCACCCTCGCCGGCTGGCTCACCCCCGGCCTCCTCGGCCTCGTGCAGATGGCGGCGCTGTTCGGCATCCTCGCCGGAATCCTGCACTTCGAGGTGCACAACCCGGTCGGCACCTACGGGATGATGGGGCTCGCCGCCCTCGCGTTCGCGGCGATCATCCTCGCGCTCAACGTGTGGCTCGGCAGCGTCGGCCAGTTCGTCGGCCTCGTGCTCATGGTGATCCAGCTCGTCACCGCCGGCGGGACCTTCCCGTGGCAGACCCTGCCGGCGCCGCTCGCCTGGCTGCACCACGTGGTGCCGATGAGTTACGCGGTCGACGGCATCCGCCAGTTGATGTACGGCGGCAACCCGGCCACGGCCTGGGCGGATGCCGGGGTGCTGCTCCTCTGGGTCGTCGGCGGCCTCGTGCTGGCCGCGGTCGGCGTCACCCGGATGACGCACTTCCGCACCCTGCGCGACCTGCGCCCCAGCCTGATCGGCTGATCGGCTGACCGGCCGGCTCAGTGGGTCGAGAGGGTCGACCAGCGGAGCAGCGCGGCGGCCCCGCTCCCGCCGGGCAGCTCCCCCGGCGACACCACGACCACGCGCGCGTCGGTGAGCAACGCGGCACGGACGAGCGCGTCTGCGGCAGGCACGGCTCCGAGAACGGCCGCGCCGAGGGCATCCGCTTCGGTCGACGCCACCCAGGGCTCACGGTCGAGCGCGAGCAGGGTCGCCTCGGGCAGCGCTCCCGAAGCGAGCAGCAGCACCTCGACCTGGCCCTGCTGCAGCTCACGCACGACGGCGGCGAAGTCGGCCTCGGCGAGGCCTTCGTCGCGCCCGGTGTCGAGGCGTTCGAGAGCGTCGTACTCGTCCTGGGCGAGGATCGCGGCAAGGTGCCGGTCGAGGTCGGCTTCGAGCTCATCGGTCGTTGCGCCGCCGGGGCGGGTGTTGGTCGGCACCACGGCGAGGATGTCCCTGCTCGCGGGGGCGAGCTGGGCGACCAGCAGCTGCCGCGCGCGCACGTCCCCGGTGAGCATCAGCAGCTCCGCACCGCTCGTGCGCACCATTTCGTCGATCGCGTCGGCGATCTGGCCCTCGTTGCGCTTCCAGATCTCCTCGGTGTCGCGCTGGTACCGCGAGTTGGACAGGAATCCTCCCTGCACCTTGGTGATGTACTCGGTGTCGCCCTCGATCTCCTCCTCGGCGACCGCGCCGGTGCGGCTGAGCCGGAACTGCCGGATCTCGCCGCCGTCACGCCCGACCTCGGCGATGATGTAGGTCAGGTCGCGCGGACGCTGGATGAGCAGCGGCAGCAGGCACGGCACCGGCCCGTGCGAGACGATCAGCTCGCCGAGTGGTTCACCGGGCAACAGCTCGTCGAGTTCGATGAGGCCGTCCCGCACCACGAGCAGCCGACTCACCTTGCCCGGCCTGCCGGGCGGTTCCTCGATCCGGTCGATCACGATGTCGGCGTCGGCCTCGGGGGCACCGGCATCGGCCAGTGCCTCGCGCACGGAGCGATGGCGCAGGCTCGAGGTGCGTCTCGGATCCTCACGATCCTGGGTGACGTCGACGTAAACGGTGGATGCGCTTCCGGGCCGGCGGTAAAGCTCCGCGAGGCCCTCGTTTCCAAAGTCAGCCATTGACCCGGGTCCCTTCTCGCTACCCGGGTTCCCCACATGCGGGAACCCTGTCTCGTCACGGTAGACCCGCCCCCGTGTACCCACAAGACACCCGGCATCCGCCGCGAAAGCGGGTGAATCGTCGGTCTGGGCAGGCGGAACCGACGAATCACCCGCTTTCGCGGACGGACTTCGGGGCTAGACGGGGCTTTGCTGGTGCAGGGCCACGCACCAGCCGCCGTTCTGGAACACGTAGGTGGTCGCGGCGGACGTCTCGACGGTTTCGTCGCCGCGGCGGGTGACGAGCCGGTAGACGAGGATGCCCGCGCGATCGTTGATCCGGATCACGGCGGGGTCGTGCAGCTCGTAGCTGTCGAGCGGCGCGAGGGCCTCGAAGAACGCGGCCACCGCGTCCCTGGCGACCACGTTCCCCGGGAGCACCAACAGGGCATCGCGCGTCATTGTGCGCCAGTAGTAGTCCCCGGCGCGGCGGGCAAGGATCGCGTCCCAGCCCTCGTGCTCTTCGTGCAGCAGGCGGGCGGGCAGATCGTCAGTGATCGCAGTCATACTGCAACGCTAGCCCCTATTCGGCACGCTGGGCGCGGCGTCGGCGACTCGTGAGGACGAGCGCGGCACCGAGCAGGAGAGCGAGGAGGGCGAGCAGGGCGAGGAGCTCAACCGGAAGGTCGATTCCGGTGTGCGCGAGGGCCTTCAGAACGGTCGCGGAGTCGCTCGCCTGGGCCGCCGGGGCGGCCGGGTCGGCGTAGAGGCTGTGCGCGGTGACCGTGTTGACCACGGTCGGGAACGCAGTGGCCAGCACGGACACCGTGATCGTGACCGTGCGGGTCGCCCCGACGGCCAGCGCGCCGGCGAAGGTGCACGTGACCAGCGCCGCGTCGGACCCAGCGGCGCAGGTCACGGCGTCGCCGTGGCCGGAGACGTAGCTGAGCCCGGCCGGGAGCACGTCGACCACGGTGAATCCACCCGGGTCTGCCGTGGCTCCGGTGTTCGTGACCGCGACGAGGTAGTCCAGGTTCGATCCGATGATGGCCTGCCCGGTGTGGTGCTTCGTCACGGCGAGACTCACCAGCGGGGCGACGACGAGTGGATCGGTCGCCGAGTTGTTTGCCGGGTCCGGGTCGGGGGTGACCGCGGTGACGGCGGCGGCGTTCGTGACCGTCGGGAACGACCGTGCGTCGACGAGGGCGTTCAGGACGAGGGTCGGCGCGTCCGCGCCGGGGGCGACGGGCGTCGCGAGGGCGCACGAGACATCCGTCGAGCCAAGGGGGGTCGACGCCGCAGCCGAGCACGACCACGCCGGGTCACTGCCCGCGCTGTCGACCCAGGTGAGCCCGACCGGGAGGGTGTCGACCACCCGGACCCCGACGGCGCTGGACGGTCCCGCGTTGGAGACCGTGAGGGTGAAGGGGGTCGGAGCGCCGATCGCGCCCGAGCCGATGTGGGTCTTCACGAGGGACAGGTCGGCGCTGCGGGCGAAGAGCACCCGCACGGGGCTCGGGTTGTTGACGAGCGTGGACTCCGTTGTCGGTGTCGCGGCGATCGCGGGGTTGTTGAGCGTGACGGCACCGAGAGCCGGGTCAGTGCTCACCGTGATCGAGAGCGCGGTCGCCGTGCCGCCGGCGGCGAGGCCGGTGCTCCCGTCACCGAGGGTGCAGGTGACGACCTGCGGGGCGCTGGCGGCAACGGCACTCGCGACACAGGTCCAGCCCACCGTGTTCGAACGGAACCGGAGCCCGGCCGGCAGGGTGTCGGTGATCGTGATCGGACCGATGGCGTCCGAGGTGCCGACGTTACGCAGCGCGAAGTCGAAGACGACGTCAGCGCCCGCGAGGGGGGTCGCCGTCGCGGTCGACTGGTTCAGCTCGAGGTCGGCGATCGCGACAACGGTCACGGGCACGGCGTCGGTGTCGGTGTGGGCGGATGAGCGGCTGTCGGTCCAGCCGACGGTCGCGGTGTTGACCGCGCGGGTGCCGTCAGGCACCGCTGCGGCAACGGATGCCGTGACACTGATCACGGAGTTCGTCACGCCGAGCTGGGCGCGGGTGCAGCTGAGGCTGGCCAGGACGCAGGTCCAGCCGGCACCGCTGATCGCGGTGGCGGTGAAACCGGCCGGCAGAGTGTCGGCGACCGTGAGCGCATCCGCGGTCGACGGACCGGCGTTGGTGACCGTCAGGGCGTAGCCGATGCTGCCACCGGCGGTGACGGTGCGAGCGGACGGCACGATCGTCTTGACGATCGTGACGTCGGCGTGCGTGGTCACGTCGGTCGGGTCGCTCGCGGTGTTGGGGTGCGCGTTCGGCGTTGGCTCGTCGAGAACCCCGGTCACGTCCGCGACGTTGGTGAAGCCGGCGGGCCCGGCGTTCGCCGGGATGCCGACGGTCACGGAGACGACGCCTGCCGTGGCTCCCACGGGAAGGATGCTCGTGCTCGTGCACGTCACATCCTGTCCGACGGGTGCAGCGCAGGTCCAGTCGGCGCCACCGTCCGCGCCCTGGGCGACCAGCCCTGCCGGGATGTGGTCGGTCACGACGGTGCCTGCCGGGGCGTCCGACGGACCGTAGTTGGTCACCGAGAGGGAGTACGTCAGGTCGGTACCTGCCGTCACGGCGCCGGCGGGGTGGGTCTTCGTGATTCCCAGATCGGCCTTGCCGGTCAGTCCCGTGTTGGTGTTGTCGCTCGCGTCGGGGGCGTTGCCTGCTCCTGCGGTCGCGGTGTTGACGACGGAACCGGTGAGGCCGCTCGGCACCGCGACCACGACGTCGACGGTCTGGGTGGCCCCGGCGCCGGGCTTCAGGGTGCCCGTGAGGACGCACCCGATGGTCGAGGGAGTGGTGCTGGTCTCGGTGCAGGTCCAGGCGCCGGGGGTACCGGCCGCGAGCCGCACGAAGGTCAGGCCGTTGGGCAGCGCGTCGGTGATCCGCACGTTGCGGGCGTCGGCGCGGCCGGTGTTCGCGACGACGAAGCGGTAGGTCGCATCCGTTCCGGGCACGAGCTGGGCATCCTGCAGGGTCTTCGCGATCGAGAGCGTTGTTGCGCTCCCGACCGGGGTCGTCGGTGCGGAGCTGTTATTGGCCGGGTTCGGGTCGGGCGTCGTCCCGGTGACGGCAACCGTGTTGGTGAGGCTGCCGGTGAAGTCGGAGTCGATCGTGGCGGTCACGGTCAGGCGCGAGGTCGCGGAGAGCGCGAGGCCGCCCGCGGAGACACAGGTCACCGGGGTCGCTGCGGTGGTGCAGGTCCAGCCGGTTCCCGTGACCGAGACGGCGGAGAGGTGCCCGGGCAGGGTGTCGGTCACGGTGATCGGTCCGACAGAGGTCGACGGACCCGCGTTGGTGACGTCGATAGTCCAGGTCGCCGTGTCGCCGGCGGCGAAGACGCCACTGGCGAGCTTCGTGATGCCGAGGTCGGCGCTCGTGGTCACCGTGTTCGTCGCGCTCGCGGTGTTGTTGCCGAGGAGCGGGTCGAAGGTGCTGGCGGAGACGGTGGCGGAGTTGACGACGGCCGTGCCGTTCGGCACACCGGATCCGGCGAAAACGGCGACCGTGATCGCCGGGAATGCGGCGTTTGCGGCGAGGGTTTCGTTCGCGTTGACACGTTCACAGCTGAAGGCGCCGGTCACGGCGTTCGGAACCGTGCAGCTCCAGCCGGTGCCGGTCGCCCCCGTGACGGTGATGCCGGTGGGCAGGGGCTGGGTGGGGGTGTCCGTGACCGTGAAGTTGTGTCCGGCGACGGCCCCGACCGCGGTGTCCGGTCCGGTGTTGCTGACGGTGATGCTGAAGGCATCCGGCGTGCTGCGCCCGGCGACGAGGGCCGAGCCGGCCGTCTTGGCCAGGGTGACGTCGGCCGCATCGATGTGCGCGTCAGCGGTCACCGGGCTCGCCGCGTACGGGGCGGGGCCGGCGTGACCGGTCGCACCGGTGGCATCCGTCGCGGAGGCCGAGAGGGTGTTGGTGTGGCGGATGCCCGCCCCGGCTCCCGGAGTGACGGTTGCCGCAGCGGTCGGCTGCGCGCTGTAGCGGATGCTGATGACGGTTCCGGGGGCCACGGCCGTGAACGCGGGCCAGGCCAGGGTCTGCACTCCGCTCGCGGTGGTCACCGTCGGGTCGCCGAGGGGCCCGGCCGCGCCGCTCCCGATCGAGACCGTGCCTGAACCGGCGAGGTACACCCAGTTCGCGGGAAGGACATCCGTCGGGGTGACGGTCGCCGCGGTGCCCGCTCCGGTGTTCGTGAGCGTCAGCGTCCAGCCGAACGGGGTGTTCACGTATGCGGTCGCACCGTTGGTCGCGGTCTTGGCGAGGTCAATGTGCGGGAAGCGCGGGGTGACCGCCGCCGTCGCCGTCGGCGGGTTGGCCGTGTAGACCCGGCCGCCGGCCGCCAGGGAGGCGTAGCTCGTCACGCTCACGCTGTTCACGATCGCGCTGCCGGTGAGGCTCGGTGACGCGGCCAGCCTGGCGTCGAAGGTCAGGGTGACGGACGCGTTCTTGGCGATGGTCGGCATCGTCCAGGTGATGGTCGTGCCGGAGAGCACACCATTGCCGGAGATATTCGTCACGCTCGCAGGGTCGATCCCGGCGGGAAGGGTGTCGACGATGGTCACGGCGAACGCGTCGGACGTCGTTGCTGTGTTCGCGTTGGTCGCGGTGACGGTGTACGTGAAGGCCTGGCCGGGTTCCGGAGTGGCGTTGGAGACGGTCTTGGCGATTCTGAGCACCGGTTCGAGCACGGTGACGCCCGCGGATCCGGCCGGGCCGGTGCGGTCGAAGCCCGCTGCGGCATTGGCCGGATCGGACTTGGCCGTGTCGTTCCAGCGCGGAGCGGCCGTGTTGGTCAGCAACGTTCCCGCGGTGTTGGCGGGCGCCGTGGTGACGGTGCCGGTGACCGAGACGGTGACGGTGCGGTCCTCGGTCGCAGCGACGACGTCCCCGAGGAGCCAGCCGATCTTCTGGCCGGACGGGGCGAGGGTGAAACCGGGGCCCTTGGGCAGCGTGGCGATGCAGTCGACGGCGGTGGCGGTGCGGCAGGCGACCGTGGCGGAGCCTGCGGTCGCGGTCACGCCGGCTGGCAGGGTGTCGATGATGGATGCGTTGTAGAAGTTGACGTTCTTGGGCAGGGTGACGGTGATCGTGTATGCGACCGCGCCGCCGACCGCAACGGCATTCGGGGTGGCCGTCTTGACCGTCGTGGCGCCTTCGACCGTGACGACGGCCGACGCGGCGGCAGAGACGACGCGCTCGACGGCGGCGTTGTTCGCCCCGTTGCTGCTCAGGGTCGAGCCGGTAACGCTCGCCGTGTTGGTGTACGTGACGAGCCCGGCGGAGTTGGGTGCGACCCGTGCCGAATAGGTGAGCACGGTGGTGGCGGGGGCCAGGAGTGCACCGGTGCCGGGGAGCACCCAGCCGAGCCTGGTGGTTCCGGTGGCGCACCCGTTGGTGCCGTCCCCGGGCACGCTCGTCGTCGTCGGCGAAGCGGCAGGGGAGAGGAAGGCCGTCAGGGTCAGTCCCGCGGGCAGGCAGTCGACGACGATGGAGTCGTAGGCTGCGGGGCGGCCGGCGGTGTTGCCGGCCGTGAGAGTGAAGGTCACGATGTCATTGCCCTGGGCGGTGGGCTTGTCGACGATCTTGGCGAGGGTCGGCAGTGGGGTCACGACCGTGATGGCCTTGGCCGCCGTGCGCGGGGTCACCGCGGTCCCGCCGAGGGTGGCGTTGCTCGCGAAGGTCGCGGTGTTGGTGAGCGTTCCGGAGGCCAGACCGACGCCGACGAGCACGCCGGGCAGCGTCACCGTGAAGACCTGGTCCACGGCGGCGGTGTTGTCGAAGGTTGCAGGGAAGGTCAGGGCGCCGTTCGTCGGGTCGAATGAGCCGCCGGCCGGCACGCTCGACACTGTCGCGACGGTTCCGACCGGAATGGTCAGTCCGGCCGGGAGCGCGTCGGAGAGCTTTCCGTTGTACACGGTCGTATGAGCAGGAACCGTGACGGAGAAGGTGTAGTCGACGAGCTCCCCCGCGACGGCCTGGTTGGCGGTGTTGCCGGTCGCCACGATCCGGGACACGCCCGTCTTGGCCACGGCGGCGTCGGCGAGGCGGATCTGCGCGGTGGTGTTGGCCGGGAGCGCATTCCCGTCGGTGTCATGGGCAGGGTTCAACGAGCCCTTCGGGAAGTAGACCGTGTCGCCGCCCGCGGTGTTCGGCGAGGTGAAGGCGACAACGGATGCCGTATTCGGGAACACCGTCGACACGCTCACGCCGGTGGGAACCGTCACCGCATAGCTGAGCCGGGTGGCTGCCGCTCCTGGGGCGAGTGGACCCGGAACGGTCCAGACGATGACGCTGCGAGAGTTCGCCGGCACAGCATTTGTGGTCGGGTAGCCGGCATCACCGGGATTCAGACAGCTGCCGGCGGGCGTGATCGACGCGACGATCCACGTGGTGCAGGTGTAACCGGCGGGGAGGGCGTCCCAGACCTGTACGGCAGAGACCGGCACATCGGTGCCTGCGGCGGCCGTTCCGGTGTTCGCGACGTCGAGGGCGTACGTCACGACGTCGCCCTCTTTGACCTTGACGTCTGTTGCCGGCGCGGCCGGGGCTGCACCGTTGACGGCGGAGATCTTCTTGGCGAGGGAGACGGTGGGGGCAGGGGCGATCGCGTAGTCGACCTGGTCACGGAGTGCGAGCACGGCCCCTGCCGTGGATTCCTGGCGGTACTTCATCAGGTTCGCGGTGATGTCGACGACGGCGGTCGGCGACGTCGACGTGACGATGGCGCTCACGAAGAGGGTCAGGGTTGCGCCCTTGGCGACGTAGAGGTCGGTCGATCCGTTGTCCGGCGTGCCGAGGTTCCAGGCGGCGGGCAGGGTGCCTGCCGGGGTTGCCGACTCTGTGCCGGTTGCGGGGGTCACGGCGACGGTGCTTCCTGACGCGGGCGCGAAGCCGTCGAAGCTCGTTCCGACCGGGGTGAAGTCGGTGATGCGGGCGTTGCGGGTGCGGGTTGAGCTTGCGAACGCCACGGTCAGCTGGAAGCAGACCTTGTCGCCGAGGTGGTAGGTCGGCACCTGGGTGTCTGTGTAGTTGGGCGCGTTGACCGCGGCGGCGCAGTCAACGGCGGTGCCACCGGCGGCCGGGCGGGGAAGCACCTTCTTGGTGATGGTCGGGCTGGATGACGCGAGGCCGGCCGACGAGTCGTCTGTGACCGGCGTGCTGCCGAGGCCGGCGGTGACGTCGGTTGTCGTGCCGGTGATCCCGACGGTGTTGAGGAAGCTGTCTCCCGCGACGGTCGGCCCGCTTTGGCTGTCTCCGGCGTAGGTCGAAGACATCAGGGCGTCGTAGCCGATCGTGCGACTCGTGTTCACCGGGAGGCTCGTCGGGTTCGGCGTGAGCACGACCGTGAAACTGCCGTCGGCGTTGGCGACGACGCTGTTGACGGTGGCGCCCGTCACCGTGCCGCCTCCGGTGCAGCCGGCCGGCAGCTGACCGGCCCGCGGACCGGTCACCAGGACGGAAGCGGGCATGATCGGGCAGAGCCCGTTGGGAACGACGTCGGTGATCGTCATCGCGGAATCGGTGGTGTACTCACTCGATCGAAGCAGCAGGGTGAAGTGCGCGATGCCGTCGGCCACGAAGTCCGAGGAGTCCACGGATTTGACGATCGACAGGTCCATGGCCTTGACGGTCACGGAGTCGCTCGAGGTTGCGGCAGCATCCGCGGGAGTGGCGACGGGGCCGGTGTATGTGCCGGTGGCGACTGCGGTGTTCGTGAGGCCCTGGCCGGCGGCGGCTGGCGCCTCCTGGCGAGTCGATGCCCCGGTGTTGTTGTCCAGGTTGGCCGCCTGCAGGCGCGCGGCGGCGTTGGGCACCTGGCCGGCGGGCCACATCGTGTTGGCCTTCAGCGGGATCGCGGCCGAATAGGTGATGGTGCGGGTGGACCCGGCCGTGAGGGTGCCGAGGTTCCAGGTGACCTTCGTGAAGACCTGGCCGAGGAAGCCTGCTCGGTCGTTGACCGTTTCGACGAGCGCGGGAGTCGCGCAGGAGGGACCGCCGGTGGAGGAGCCGAGCGGGCCGCTGCCCGGGTACTCCTCTGTGCCTGCCGCACTGTTGTCAACACTGCCGCAACCGAGGAATTCGAGGCCGGCCGGGAGGTAGTCGACGAGCACGACGCCGGTCGTGGCGGCGACCCCGGTGTTCTTGGTGGTGATTGTGTAGACGGTGGCCTGGTCCTGTGCGCCGCGCATGAGTTCATGCTCGGGGCTCGGTTCGGTCTTGGTGACCTTGAGGGCGGCGACCTTCGTGGAAACGGGAGTGACGGCATCCGTGAATGCGAAGCTGCCTGCGACGACGACGCCGGTTGTCGGCGTGAACTTGGCGAGCAGTCGAGGGTCGGTCTGACCGTAGACGGCGGCATTGCCGGGGATGGGAGATCCGACCAGGAAGACGGAGGGGTCTGGCGTGATCCCGAAGGTGAGGCCGGTGGTGCTTCCGTGCACGAGGTCGGCGATGTTCGGCCAGATCAGCACCTGGTGGGTGACCGCCGGCGGCCCCACGACGTCGGTGATCGTCACGATCGTCGGGTCAGGGAGGGCCGGGCCGCTTGCCCCTGCCGTACTGCCGGGGACATAGCTCGCTCCGGCGGGCAGCTGGTACCGGAATGCGAGGTTGTAGTAGTCCGTTGTGCCGCCGGCAGGAGCCGTCGCGGTGAGACTCACGGTCGCGTTTTCGCCCGCGAGGATGGTCGGCGTGCTGCTGGCCGTGAGGGTGACGATCCCGGCAGCGGTCGCCGGGGCGACAATGGCGCCGACGGTCAGGCCGACGGCGACGAGCAGGCCGGCCAGGACGCTGGCCGTGATCCGCATGTGCGCCCGGGCCGGGGCGAGGAAACCGTGGTCGAAGAGGATCTGACGCTTTTTGTGGCTCTCCTGACGTTACCGTGGGTGGTTTCCGAGCGCCTTAACGAGTGCACGCCGCTCTCCGTCTAGGTTTCTAAC